>CABQMC010000361.1 GCA_902465115.1 uncultured Collinsella sp. | reverse complement strand
GAGGCCCATCGCATTGAGTTCGATCGCTCGGAAAAGAAGCGTGAAAAGGCGGGGCTTCTGCCGTATTAGCGTATTTGGCTTTGGCATTCTTTGACGATCGTGTTGTTTGATCGGATCGCGTGGCGATGCAATCTCGCGCATGCCCGCCGGTGCATGCTCTTCCTGTTTTGTATAGCGAGAGGGGAGCGTGTATGAGCTGGCGAGGCGATATTGCGATGGGGAAGTACGGAAAACTGCCGTGTGCCCTTATAGACAACAATATGTTTCCGAGCGTAGAGGTTGATTGCGGGTCGTTTGTCGTCACCTGCCCTTGCTGCGGCTCGCAAATACCGTGTCTCGACATTCGGTTCATCGATGCGCGCGACAGGTTCAGCGACGAAGTGAGAAAACAGACAGGCGTTCATATGCCGGTGTATCCGGAGAAATGCCCCGTTTGTGGCCTCGATATCGTGTACGACGCCGGCGACGAGGGATAGGTGATGCGGAGGAGCTGACTGTGAAGGCCTCTCCGTCCCTACAAATAAATCCCCTCACCGAGTTGCCTGTGGAACTCGGCGTGATGGTCGCGTGCCCAGGTAAAGAGTGCCTGGTCAAAGTCGGTACGCGTGGCCGGGACGCCAAAGACGCCGGCAACTTCGACGCGTATAAACTCCAGTGCCGGCAGCTTGTTGATGGCAGTGAGGGCAAACGGGGACGAGGGCTCCTCGAACAGATAGCGGCTGCCTTGCAGCGCGTCGCAACTGGTGCACGTGTTGCCGAGCGACGGGGCTTTGGAGGCTCGCGCGCCTACGGGCTTGTAGCCGCAGCGCTTATGAAGGTAGTCGCGGATCTCGCCCGGCACGCAGCCAAGAGCGGGCACGATGGCGAGTGCGTTGGCGTTGGCCGTGTCGATGGCAATGTGCCCGGATTCGTTGGGCGCGTGCGCGATGGCGACGCTCTCGTCGTTATCGGTTCGATGGGGAATGCCGAAGGCCGCGACCGAGGTCTCTTTGTGACACTTCCAGCACTCGCGCTTGCCCAGTACTAGATATATATACGGCGCTGAGGGGTCGGATCGGTCAACACCGGGCAGCCACTCGGCAAAGGGCTCGGGGTTGACGCCGCTGGGTACATACCAGACCTTCTTGGTCCGGTCCCATTTGGCGCCCAGCGCCTTGGCTTCTTCTTTGTGCGAAAAGGGGACATCGAGCTCGGTGCGCATGGCGGCTCCTTGGTGCTGCAGGTGCAAGTGGCCCAAGGATACCGCAGGGCGCAGACATCGCGGCGTTTTGCTGAGAAGTTGCGGTGCGGACTGATTGGTTATGCCGATGGATAGATCGGCAAGTAGATGGTCGGCTTTTGGCTAGTTGGGCGGTTGGAACTGCCGGCGGATTTGGCGACATAAACAAAACAGCCCAGAGGACATAGCCTCTGAGCTGCGAACATTTGGTGGGCGTTAGAAGATTTGAACTTCTGACCTCTTCCGTGTCAGGGAAGCGCTCTCCCCCTGAGCTAAACGCCC
>CABQMC010000360.1 GCA_902465115.1 uncultured Collinsella sp. | reverse complement strand
AAGTCGATCACACCGGGGATAACAGTCACATGCAAAGCGTCGCCCGCGGCACGAACCGCAAGCTTGGTCAGCTGGTCAACAAGCAGCACAACCAGCGCCACCCCACCAGCAACACCCAACCGCCAACGCAAAGGCGGCGTCATATCCCCAGCACGACCCAAATCAATCCCCTACCCTCAAGAACATCGAATTCCGTTTAACGCAATTAACCATCTTATATTGCCACACGCAGAGCGCACGACATATTCGCTAAAGCCAGATAAATAACCCGCATAAAAAGAAAGCGACATTCCGAATAACGGAATGTCGCTTGATAGCTTTCGACTAAGAGCGAAAGCGAAAGAAAACCTTTAGCTCCAGCAATGGAAACGCCGCGCTATCGTCACCAACAGCGAAAACGTCCCTAAGCGAGCAAGGTGACGTGAAAGAGGAGGGAAGCGTACTTTGGTACGCGACCGACGATTGAACGTCAGATTGCCGCTTAGGGGCGTTTGCAGCGTCGGTAGGTTACGGCGTTCTACGAACGCCGTAACCTACAAAGCACCGGCGCAGCGCTTGCAAATATGTGCGTGGCCGTTGTACTCGCCGACGGTGGTGCGGTAGTTCCAGCAACGGTCGCAGCACTCGCCCTCGGCAGCCTCGATGGCAACGGAAAGCTCCTCGCCCTGGGTCAGCTCAACATCAGAGACGATGTAGAACTCGGCCAGGTCGACGGCCTTGTCGCCGGTCAGCAGCGCGTACATCTCGGCGGGAACGACCGCCTTGACGCGGACCTGCTGGCTCTTAGTGAAGGTGCCGGCGGAGCGGGCATCCTCAAGGGCCTTGGTCACGGCGCTACGAAGCTCGAGCGAAGCCTCGAGCACGCCCTCAAACTCATTGGCCTCGTCGACAGTAATGGGCGACTTGTACCAATCGAGCAGCGCGGCGTACTTCTGGTGATCGACGCAGCCGGCGGGCGCATAGGCCATGGCCTCGTCGACCGTGTAGGACAGGATCGGCTGCAGGTCGCGCATGAGCATCGAGAAGAGCTCGGCAAGCACGGTCTGGGCGCTGCGGCGCTCGAGCGAGCCGGGCTTCTCGCAGTACAGACGGTCCTTCAGGGCGTCGAGGTACACGTTGGAGAGCTCGGTAACCACGAAGTCATAGAGTGCACGGTAGGCGCGCGGGAACTCGTAGCTGGCGTAGGCGTCGTCGACCTCGGCCTGGACCTGGGTCAGACGGGCAACCATGAGCTTGTCGAGCGGCAGCAGGTCGGCAAAGGCGACACCGTCGGTCTCGGGCTCAAACTGGCCCTCGAGCTCGGAGAGCAGGAAGCGCAACGTGTTGCGGAAACGACGGTAGGCATCGGACGTACGGGCGAGAATCTCGTGGTCGATGGAAACGTCAGAGCTGGTGTCGACCGAGGCGACCCACAGGCGGATGATGTCGGCGCCCATCTCGTCACAGACCTTGTTGGGGTCGATGACGTTGCCGAGCGACTTGGACATCTTGCGGCCCTGGCCGTCG
>CABQMC010000359.1 GCA_902465115.1 uncultured Collinsella sp. | reverse complement strand
ATCACCATGCCGATGTGGCCCTCGAGCGTCAGATAGCCGACGGAGCCATGACCGGGGACGATGGGGCTGATGCCCGCGTTGAGCATGTCGCGGATCAGCGCGAGCGTTTCAAGACGGATGCCCGTGTGGCCGGAGCCGAAGTGGCAGAGCATGACGAACATCATTGCGCGCGTGCACTCCCCGGCGATGGGCTCGCCGACAGCGCAGGTGTGGGCGTAGATGTTGTTGCGCTGGATCGTCTCGCGGTCCTTTTCGGGGATGAACTTCTTCCAGTTGTCGCCAAGGCCCGTGGTCAGGCCATAGATGGCCTTGCCTTCGTGGCTGAAGCGGTCGACATGGGCGCGGCAGTGGTTGACGCGCTCTTCATATTCTTTGGAAAACGCGACCTTTGCGCCAAAGCGCGCGACACTGACGAGGTCGTTGATGGTGGCGGTGCCGCCAAGCGTAACAGTGTTCATATCGGATCGTACCTCTTAAAATGTGGGGCTCGCTTTCTTACAGGGAGCTGTCGGTCTTGTAGCCGTCGGCCTCGATGGCGATGTAGCGCACCTTTTTGCCCATCTCCATCTCGCCGTAGAACGCGACGTAGTACGGGCGGTATAAGGCCGGCTCCCGCCTGATCTATCCCAAATCCAACTGGAAGATCGATTGGCACGAGGACGAGTGCGTCAACTGCGGCAAGTGCACGAAGATTTGCAACTTCGGTGCGTTCTACAAGGACAACAACCGCAAGGTGCACTACGATGCGGACAAGTGCTGGGGCTGCACCATCTGTGCGCCCAGTTGCCCGAAGCACGCTATCCACCTGCTGCCGAGAGAGCAGAAGGCCTGAGAGAAGCACTAAGGCACTACGCAATAGCATTTTGGCCGGACGGTACCCTAAAAGTGGCCGCCCGGCCTTTTTCTTGCTTTGCGCGGGAAATGGAGAGAGGAAGTCAGCACCATGGCACTTATCAAAGTTCTGATCATCTTTGTGGTGATCCTCGCCCTGCTCAACAAACGCCTGCCCCTTTATCTTGCGATGATTTTTGGTTCACTCCTGATGATCGTGATGTTCCGCCTGCCGCTCGCCACGGCGGGGCAGACGGCGCTGCACACGCTCACGGGCTGGGACGTCTGGTCAGTGAACCTTGCGATGTACGTGATCTCGGTGCTCGTCTACGAGCTTGACCTGCGCCATCGGTTCGAGGATGCACAGAGGGCGATGAATGGACTAATGCGCGACCCGAGGCGCAACACGTCGCTTGCCTGCATGTTCATCGGCCTGATGCAGGGCCCCGCCACCGTGACGATCTGCGGCGGCATGGTGGACACGATGGCGGGCGACCACCTCAAAAACGATGAAAAGGCGGCGGTCGCCACGTACCTCCGCCACATTCCCGAGGCTATGGTGCCGACGTTTACGGGCGTTATCGTGGCGTGCAGCATCAGCGGCATTTCTGGTGCTTGTGATTCTGTACGCGTTCGGCACGCTGGTCGCGGGATCGAGCGCCGCGGCCGCGGCCTTT
>CABQMC010000358.1 GCA_902465115.1 uncultured Collinsella sp. | reverse complement strand
TGGCGTGGGCATCGTCGTCGCAGCGAACGACCGTGGCGATGACGGGGATGTCGGCGATGTTGGTGATGTGCTCTACCATCTCGGCAGTAGCGGGGGAGTTGACCACGCAGCCCGCCGCGCCCTGCATCTCGGAGACGGCTGCCATCTGCACGGAGCGCTTACCGGTCGTAGTTCCGCCGCCCACGCCTACAAAGACCGGGCACTCGGCGACGGTCAGCAGCGCTTGCGTAATGGCGGGCTGCGGCGTGAAAGGGTAGACCGCAAAGACGGCATCGGCGTTGGAGTTGCGGATAACCGCGACGTCGGTGGTGTAAATGAGCGACTTGATGCGTCGGCCGAAGAGCGTAAAGCCGCTGGCCTCCTCGATCTCGTCGGGCATGCGAAGGGCCGCCTTGCGCAAACGCCCGTCGATGGGCAGCGGCTCCATGGGGAGCAGTCCGTTGGGGGTCATGGCTACCTGGGGCTCGGTGAACTCGTCTGCGAGCTCGACCTCGGAGAAATCGACCGAGGCGACGATGTCCTCGTGAACCTCGGCGGGTACATCGATGGGAGCTTGGTCGTTTGCCGCGGCAGGCGTGTCGAAGGAGCTGGTGCCGACGAAGGCGTCGACGCGCTCATTTAGATCGTTGAGGGTATCCATGGAGTCTCGATTCTATGTGATGACGGCCGGCGCGATGCAGCCGGAATTGCGAATGCTAAATCGTTTGACGAGTTGATTTTTCCCCGCCGTGCCATCCGTTAGACCGAAGGGCAGGCGAACGTGAAGGAGCTGTGGTGGCGGGGATCGAGGTGCTATCTTGAAAGTCCCGTTTAAAAGAGAGGTGACGCGGTATGGAATTGACAGCAATGTTTGGCTCGATTGGCCTGTGTGTGGGCGCAATCGTTGCCGCCGCGGTCATCTACTTTGTGGTCACGGCCATTAAGGGCAAAAGGGCCGAACGCAAGGAGCGCACGATGCTTAAACAGCATCGCGACCAGCAGGGCAAACGCGCACGGAGATAGCTTGTTGAGTTTTGGATCCGTGCGCTAGCTGCGTTTTCGGATCAGGGCAATGTAGAAGCCCTCAAAGTCGCGGCTAGGCGGAATGGTCAGCGTACCGGGCATACCGTTGGCGACGGCCGAGACATGGCCGGCAGCGATGGCCTCGGTGAGGGCGTTGCGCTCGATATGCGGCTCCTCGCCGGCATCCTGGGCGCGACGCGTTTCACTTTCGCTCGGTGTGCCGTCGAGGGGGATAAGCTCGCAATCCATGTGCTTGTCGAGGGCCTCTTGCAGGGCGTCCTCGTTTTCCTGCGGCATGATCGAACAGGTGGAATAGACGAGCGTGCCGCCCGGTTTGAGGGCTCCCATGGCGCGGTCCAGAAGTGCTCGCTGCGAGCGGGCGCACTTGTTCAGCAACTGCTCGGTGAGGCCGCGCAGGCTTTTCTCGTTGCCACTGATGACGGTGCCCGTGCCGGTGCAGGGAGCGTCGAGCAGGATGCGGTCAAAGCGGAAGAACTCGTCGAGCTCGCGT
>CABQMC010000357.1 GCA_902465115.1 uncultured Collinsella sp. | reverse complement strand
AGTCCGCCGCGGCAGATCTCCTCGGCATGGTTGGGACCCGAGAGTGCCGCCACGCGCACCTCGTTGCCGATCTCGCTGGCAATGACCTCGCTCATGAGCAGGCCGGACTCGGGCTCGATGCCCTTGGCGAGGCAGAGTACCGGGGCGTCGGCGGCGATGAAGGGTGCTGCCTGATGGCATACGCTGCGCAGGTGCGTGGAGGGCACGGCAAAGATGACGGCCTCGGCGCCGTCGAGCGCCTGCGATAGGTCCGTCGTGGCAACGACGTTGCTGGGCAGCTCGTAGTCCACCAGATACCGGGGATTGCGGTGCTCGCCATTGATGCCGGCGGCCGTCTGCTCGCTATGGGCCCACATGGTCACGCGCTCGGATCGCGCGGCGGCAAGGCCGGCGACGGCGGTTCCCCAGGAGCCGGAGCCAATCAGCGCAACATTCATGACTCTCTCCTACTTATCGTCGGGCTCGGTGACGCGCTTGGTAAACGAGAGCTTGGACTCCTTGCCCGTCATGAGCTTTTTGATGTTCGCACGATGGGCCCACACCACGGTGATGCCGATCAGCGCCATGCAAAACTTAAGTCCTAGGCTGCTGTACGGAAAGACCGCGCAGGCAGCGATGGGAAGACCGATGGCAGCGGCGAGCGAGCCCACCGACACGTACTTGGTGATGGCGACGGCCACGATAAACATGCCCAGCAGCGACAGCCCAATAGGCCAGTACCAAGCGAGGATGACGCCCAGGCCCACGGCGATACCCTTGCCGCCATGGAAATTGAGGTAGGGCGAGAAGATGTGGCCCCACACGGCTGCCAGGCAGATGACGCCGAGCATCCAGTCGCCGGCAGCACCGGGAGCCATAATGCTCGGCGGAAAACCATAGCCCACGCTCGCGATAAGCGGACGGGCGATAAGGACGCAGATGGCGCCCTTCAGGCAGTCGAGCAGCAGTGTGAGTGCGGCCACCTTGGGGCCGGCCACGCGCAGGGCGTTGGTGGTGCCGATGTTGCCGGAGCCCGCCTTGCGAATGTCGGTGTGGTTGAACACGCGGCCCAGGATCAGGCCAAACGGAATCGCCCCGATAAAGAACGAGACCACGGCGCAGATGGCGGTCAGCAGAATCGGATTATGCATCCTTTTGCTCCTTCTTCCTAAAGAAGAGTCGAATGGGCGTGCCGGAAAAATCGAAGGTCGAGCGCATACGATTCTCCACGTAGCGCTGGTAGGTGTCGTTGACCAGGTCGCTGTGGTTGACGAAGAACGTAAACGTGGGCGGGTTGACGCCCGTCTGGGTCACGTAGTGCATGCGCAGGCGGCGCTTGCCGTCCACCACGGTGTGGCCGAACTCGCGCAGGTCGGTGAGGAAGGTGTTGAGGCGCGAGGTGGTGATCTTTTGCGAGCGCGTCTTTTCGGCTGCGTCGACCATCGCCCAGATCTTCTCGACGCTGCGGCCGGTCAGGGCCGAGATGCGCAGATACTGGGCCCAGGGAACCATGACGCCCAGACGGCGGTCAACGGTCTCCATGCAG
>CABQMC010000356.1 GCA_902465115.1 uncultured Collinsella sp. | reverse complement strand
CGACGTTGCGCAGGCGCAGCGCCAGCTGCAGGTAGAGGCACTCCTCGTAGGCAAGCCGTGCGCGCGCGATATCGCGCTCTGCCATACTCGATGGAAAGTGGATCGAACGCAACGCGCGGGCATTGCTCATGAGCTTCCGCTTTGCGCGCAGCGGCGCGGGAATCGGATCGAACGGATTGCCGACGACCTCGAGCGCGCCGCTTACGATGCGGCGCATCCACGCCTGGCTCACGCCATCGCTCACGTAATGGACCGGCAGGATGGTACCCGCAGCACGCCCGTCATCGAGCTTTTCAAAGTGCGGCGAGGCCATCTGCTTAAAACCGTAGGCAAACTCGACCTTGCCCATCACGGCCAGGCGGTCGCCCTGTTTAAGCTGCTGGGCAATCCAGGGCTGGCGGAAAAAGGCGACCTGCAACACGCCCGTCTCGTCCACCAGCGATACCTCGGTCACCTGCATGCGCGGACGCGGCTGCTTTTGGACGATGCGGTCGACCGTGGCGATGATGGTGCACACGGTACCGATGGGCGCCATCTCGATGGACCACGAACGGGTAAAGTCGAGGTATCGATGAGGGATATGGAGAAGGAGGTCCCCCACCGTCCTAATTCCCAGACGGCGAAGGGCCTCCTCACGTTTACCCGAAACATATTTGAGTCGCGCGATATCCTCGTCGAGCGCATTGCTCTGGGCAAAGCGCTCCGAGACGCGCGGCACGGAGCAGAGCTCGGACATGGGCAGATGCCTACTCGATCGAGAAGATCACGGGATAGAGCGGCTGCTCGCCACGATGGGCGTCAATCTCCAAGTCGGGCTGAGCTTCCTCGATGGCGTCGACGATCTCCTGGAAGGCCTCATCGGACAGCTCCTCGCCGGCCAGAATCGTCAGCGCGTCGCCCTCCTCTTCCTCCTGCATGCGGTTGATGCAGTCGAGCGTGACCTGCTTCACGTCGGAGCCGACCACGTCGATGGAGCCGGCGATGATACCCATGACGTCACCGGAGTGAATCGGAGAACCGTCAGAGGCACTGGAGTCGCGCACGGCGCGGGTGACCTCACCATCGCGGACCTCACTGATGGCGTCGACCATGGCGGCGACGGCATCCTCGAGCTCGGAATCGGGCAGGACTGCGAACAGCGCGGAGAAGGCCTGCGGGACGGTCTTGGTGGGAACGACGGCGACCTTCTTGTCGGTGCAGGCTGAGGCAGCAGCCTCAGCGGCCATGCGGATGTTGCCGTTGTTGGGCAAGATGATGACCGAGGTCGCGTTGACCTGGTCCACCGCGCCCAGCAGGTCGGCGGTCGAGGGATTCATAGTCTGGCCACCGGAGACGACCACGTCGACGCCAAGGGACTTGAGGATGTCGGCCTCGCCGGAACCGGCGGCAACGGCGACAAAGCCCAGCGCCTTGGCGGGCTCGGCGGCCTTTTCCTGATCCTCGTGGATCTTAGCGGTACGGTCGTGGGCCTCCATCTCCATGTTGTGGATAAAGACCTCATAGATCTGACCGAGCTGCAGCATGTGCT
>CABQMC010000355.1 GCA_902465115.1 uncultured Collinsella sp. | reverse complement strand
TCAAGGTCCGTCAGGCCGTCATGTACGCGCTCGACACCGAGAAGATGATCACCAACACCTTCGCCGGCCTTGCCACCGCTGCCAGCTGCTACCTGCCCAAGAGCTTCACCAACTATCATGAGGCTTCCACGGTGTACAAGACTGACACCAAGAAGGCCAAGAAGCTCATTGAAGAGTCTGGCATCACCCCGGGCGCCATCACCCTGCGCACCACCGACAACGAGCAGATCAAGGGCATGGCCGCCCAGGTCAAGAACGACCTCGACGCTCTCGGCTTCGATGTGACCATCCAGACCGATACCTCGCCGGCCACCTACGCTGCCATCGACGGCGGCGAGGCCTACGATATCCTCCTTGCCCCTGGCGATCCGTCCTGCTTCGGCGCCGACCCCGACCTGCTGCTCAACTGGTGGTACGGTGACAACGTCTGGATGCAGACCCGTTGCCCGTGGAAGGATTCCGCTGAGTGGGGGAAGCTCCACGGTCTCATGGACGAGGCTCTTGCCGCCGAGGGCGACGAGCAGCAGAAGAAGTGGAACGAGTGCTTCGATATCATCGCTGACAACGCCGTTCTGTACCCCGTTGTCCACGTCAAGACCGTCTCCGCTTCCTGGGACGATCCGTCCACCGCGCCCAACGGCGAGGCCCTCGATGGCTTCAAGGGCATCGGCACGACGAGCATGTCCTTCAGGGGCGTCGCGACCGTCAAGGCCTAAGACTCGCTTGAGTCATATGTAGGGCGTCGGTCGTAAGGCAACGTCCTCAGAGTTGAAACAAAGACCCGGGCGGCCTCGATGTCGCTCGGGTCTTGTAATGAGTATCCATACTCATATACCAGTTGGTCCTACCGACAAAAGAAAGGGGAGAGAACGTGAACAACTTTCTACGTTTGATTGGAAGGCGTCTCGTGGCGCTGCCGATCATGGCATTGGGCGTCACCGTCCTGGTGTTCTTCCTTATGTCGTTCTCCAAGACCGACCCCGCCTATACGGCGTTGGGTGACGGTGCCTCGCCCGAGGCGGTTGCCGAGTACCATGAGAAGTATGGTCTGGACGACCCCTGGCCCGTGCGCTACGTGCGCTACATGGGCGATTTGATCCATGGTGACATGGGCACCTATGGTGCTGCTCGCAACTCCGTTGCCAAGCGCATCTCCACGGCCCTGCCCGTCACGATGCAGCTGACCTTCATCGGTCTTGCCATCGGCGCGGTCGTCTCGTTTTTGCTCGGCGTCATCGCGGCGCTGTATCGCGATAAATGGCCGGACCAAGTGATCCGCGTCTTCTCCATCGCCGGCTTGGCAACCCCGTCGTTCTGGCTTGCCGTTCTGTTGATCCTGCTGTTCTCTTCCTACCTTAAGGTGCTTCCGGCGTCCGGTGCTCTGCCTCACTTCACCACCAACCCGGGAGGTTATTTGGCGCGCATGATTATGCCCGCTATCGCTCTGGCATTCCCGCTGACGGGCCAGATGACTCGTATCGTGCGTACCGCCATGGTCGAGGAGCTCGATAAGGACTATGTCCGTATGGCTCGC
>CABQMC010000354.1 GCA_902465115.1 uncultured Collinsella sp. | reverse complement strand
GTTGGACCGTACAGGCAAGAGACGCTTTCAAACGCATGCATCGCCCCGTTGAACTACAATGTGCTTCACGATATGTGCCGCAACCTGGGTGCGACAGATTCTCCGCGCCCGCATCGAAAGGACCAGCTATGAGCGCCGCTCGCAAGACACTCAAAATCCTCGCCCTGATTTATTTTGTTCTGGGCATCGCCAGTCTCGTCATTGGAATCGCCGGCATCGCGACCGGCAAGCTCGAGTCCACGTACGGGCCGAACGCCATGCTCGCCACGGTCGTGCTGGTCGCCAAGGGCGTTGTCGATCTTGCCGCAGGTGTTGCGGGCATCAAGGGTGCCAACAAGCCTTCGCAGGTGGATGGCGCGTTTAAGCTCGGTATTGTTGCCGCAATCGCCACGATTGCGCAGGCCGTGCTCACGCTTCCCGCGTTTGGCGGCGACGCCATCAACTATGGCGCCTTTGTCATCGTGGTGTACGACCTGTTCTTTGTTCAGCAGGCACATGAGGTTAAGGCCGAGAACAAGGACCGCCTGTAAGCGCTCGCTTCTCATAACCTCTGCAGCCAAGCAACTAAAAAGGGCCGATCGCGCATCTCCGCGGTCGGCCCTTTACGTTTGCCCAGATAAAACCGGGACTGCGGACAAATAGTTGGACCATCAGGTCCGGTTTGGAGTCCGCATGACATACAGTAGAGCCGTAGTAGAGAGGGCCGGGGAGCTACGCCGCTCCGGGCTCTCGTGCAGGGAGATAGCCCGGGAGCTCGACGGGCCGAGCAAGAGCGCCGTCGCGCGCTGGACGAGGGCCGGGGCCGCGGGCGGAACCGTCGGGAGGGCGGTCGCGAAGATGGATCTGCCGAAGGTCGTCGGGGACGGTCCGGTGTACCCCGACATCGACCCGGACGACAAGGACGCCCTGATAGAGCGCCTCGTCCTGGAGAACGCCGTCCTCAGGGCGGTGAACGACGTTTTAAAAGCCGCGAGCCTCGACGGGATGTCGAACAGGGAGAAGACCCTGGTGATAGACCGCCTGAGGCCTACGGGGAAGTGGTCCTTGAGAGAACTCACGAGTTCCTTGGGGATATCAAAGAGCTCCTATGAGTACCAGCACACGGCCATCGCGAGACCCGACCGGCTCGCGGCCCTGCGCGCGCTCGTGCGCAGGGTATTCACCGAGGACGGCGAGGGGGCGCGGGGGTACCGCTTCGTGACGGCGCGCCTGCGCGAGCTCGACGAGCCCGTGCGCGCCTCGGAGAAGGTCGTCCTCCGCATCATGCGCGAGGAGGGCCTGGTCCCCAGGTGGATGAGGAGGAAGAGGAGGCCCTACAGCTCCTATGCGGGCGAGCCGACGCCGGCCCCGCCGAACCTCGTGCGCCGCGACTTCCGCTCGGCCCTGCCGAACTTCCTGTGGCTCACCGACATCACCGAGTTCAGGCTGCCCTCCGGCAGGAAGGTCTACCTGTCGGCCATCAGGGACTGCTTCGACTCCTCGGTCGTGGCGTGGAGGGCCGGCGAGAGGCCGGACGCCGCGCTCGCCAACTCGACGCTCGAGGACGC
>CABQMC010000353.1 GCA_902465115.1 uncultured Collinsella sp. | reverse complement strand
GACGGCGATGACCGAGCCGTTGGAGATGACGTTGTCCTCGCCGCGCGTGTTGGAGCTGCGGCCGCCGGTGCGCTTACTGCCCTTGCAGGCCAAGACGTCAGCGGGCATCGATTCGCAATAGATAAATTCCTTCCACTGGTCGGCCATGACGCCGCCGGCAGCGCCCAATCCAGCTTTCAAGAGTCCCATGGTGATCTTCCTTTCTCGTCAAAGGCCGGGTGGTATTGGTCAGAATGGCTAATCGTCCTTGTTGTCCTTCATGACAACGGTGGTCTCGGTGTGGCTGAAGGTGTCGTGCTTCTCGGTCAGGTCGAGCTCGCCGCAGTAGCAATCGGCGTGGGTGGCCTCGTTGGCCGTCTTGAGCTGGCCCACCAGCAGCACGTCTGCGATGATCACGATGATCAGCGGCGCGACGATGTTGATAAGGATACCCTCGACATCGAAGGTGAGGTAGTCCGGATTGAAGGCGTTCTCTCCCATAAAGAGGATCTGGGAGAGGACAAACCCGATCACAAAGAACAGCACCGAGGCGATGGCGAGCTTGGGCTTGGAGCAGGGGAGCTCGCCGACCATGCGACCGGTCTGGCCGTTCATGGCAAACAGGTAACTCTTGCCGTTCCACGAGGTGGAGAGCATCCACACGGGGAGCAGGGCGTAGTCGCTGTCTTCCCAGGTGTAGTCGAGCTGCTTACTTTCAACCGTGGCGTCGTCATACTCGTCGACGACGGTCTCGCGCAGGGCCGAAATCGTACTTTCTTCCATACGACGCTCGGCGCGCGCCTTGCAGGTTTCGCAATCCTCGTCGTAGCGGTTGGCGATGTAGCCGGGCATATACGCGACCGAAAACGGGCGCAGCGCGTCGTAGTCAAACGGCTCGATGGCGTCCATGTGGCCGTCGGGCATCTTGGACGATCCGTCGACGGGCACGCGCTCAAACGAGATATTTCCCTTGCGGTAGGCATCGTAGTGGTCGGTGGTCGTGACGGTGCGGTCGGATTCTTCGGTTACGGTCTCGTTGGTCGCATCAAAGTACACTTCGCCGTCCACGCGGGCGCCGTAGAGCCAAAACGGCACGTAAACGCCTTGGACCTCGTCGATGTGGTTGCCGGTGACAAAGCTCTTGGGCAGCAGGATCTTGCCCTTGTAGTGGTCTTTGAGCGCGGCCATGACATCGTCGCGCCCGAGCTTAAACGGAATCACCAGGTCGGGTGAGAAATCGCCCGAGAGCTGTCCGGGTGCCACGGCAGAGTTGCCGCAGTATGGGCAGGTGGTGACGGCGACGGTGCCGTCCGAGACCAGCTCGGCACCGCACGACGAGCAGATGTAGCCGGCGTTTTGAGCCAGCTCCTGCACGGCATCGTCGGCAGCAGGTTTGGGAGCCGCGGCTGCGGCATCGGCTTTGGCATCTGCCTTGTCCTGGCGCTCGCGATAGAGGGCCTCGACTTCTTCGACTTCAAAACGCGAATCGCAGTAGTCGCAGACGAGCTTTTGCTCGGCACTGGCAAAGTGAAGGGGGCCGCCACACGCGGGGCACTGATAGTTGACGCTCTCGA
>CABQMC010000352.1 GCA_902465115.1 uncultured Collinsella sp. | reverse complement strand
GCGCTCTTATCTGTTTTGTGGTTCGCGTGCTAGCGGGCCTGCTTGACCTTGGCTGCCGCCTCGACAAACGACTTCCAGAGGTTAAAGTCGGTTTCGAGCGTCTGCCAGGTGTACTCGGGATGCCATTGCACGCCCAGGCAGAAGGGTTGGCCTTCGACTTCGATGCACTCGGGCACGCCATCGGTTGCCTTGGCGACCAAGCGCGTGCTTTTACCCAGACGATCGATGCAGCAGTGGTGTGCGGAGTTGGTCTGGATAAGCCTGTGCCCGCCAAGCGCGCGCTCCAGCAACGAGCCCGGCACGACCTCGACGGGATGCACGGGGTCGTTGAGCACGTGGGTATGGCGCCACTGCGTGCGGCCCTCGCGCGCGCCCAGGCTTGGCACGTCCATGCACAGGGTGCCGCCGGTGGCGACATTGAGCAACTGCGTGCCGCGGCAGGTGGTAAAGAGCGGCTTTTTGGCGCGGAGCACCTCGCCGACCAGCTTAAACTCAAAGCTATCGCGGATCTCGCAGCAGAGGGTGGGGTCGTAGGGTCGATCATCGCCCCAACGTTTGGGATTGACATCGGGGCCGCCGGGAATGGCGATGCCGTCGGCGATATCGACGTAATGACGGATGACCTCAATGTCCTCGGTGATGGACATCTGCAGCGGCAGGCCGCCGGCGGCAAGGATGGCATCGACAAAGACGCTCGCAATCTCCTCGTTGGGGGAGAGCGTCTCGCTCAAATAGGGTTTCGCTTCTTCCCAGCGTGGTGCGACCAGGATGAGCGGACGGTCGGCGGGATCGACGTCGACGTGCGGAGTGTAGGACGATGAGGTGCGGGTTCCGATCATGGGCGTAGCTTTCGAATCCGGGTGGACATGGCACAGGGGTGGCGCGGAGCAAACGTTACTGATGAATTTGCCCGCGTGGCAATTGGGTTAGTGACCCTTGATGGAGTTGAGGAAGTCCTGGGCGCGCTTGGTCTGGGGGTGGTCGAAGAACTCGTCGGGCGTGCCGGTTTCCACAATCTGGCCGTCGGCCATAAACACGACGCGGTCGGCCACGCGGCGGGCAAAGTTCATCTCGTGCGTGATGACGATCATCGTCATGCCCTGCTGGGCCAGACGGACCATGACCTCGAGTACCTCGTTGATCATCTCGGGATCAAGGGCGCTTGTGGGCTCGTCAAAGAGCATGGCCTTGGGCTGCATGGCGAGTGAACGGGCGATGGCCACGCGCTGCTGCTGGCCGCCCGAGAGCTGTGCGGGCACCTTATCGGCCTGCTCGGCAACGCCCACGCGGCTCAGCAGGTCCATGGCGCGCCCACGAGCCTCCTCCTTGGACACGCCCAGTACATCGACCGGCCCCAGCATGACGTTCTGCAGTACGGTCATATGCGCAAACAGGTTGAACTGCTGAAACACCATGCCCAGCTCGGCACGCATGCGGGCAAGATCCTTGCCCTCCTGCGGCAGGGGCTCGCCCTCGATGAGGATCTCGCCCGAGTCGATGGTCTCCAAGCGGTTGATGGTGCGGCACATGGTCGATTTGCCTGAGCCCGAGGGTCCGATCACAAC
>CABQMC010000351.1 GCA_902465115.1 uncultured Collinsella sp. | reverse complement strand
CTTCTCGTCAACGTACATAGCGAGCGTAACACCCTTGTCGTGGCCAGAGCGCTTCTTGTTGTAGATGTGCTCGAGCACGGTGTAGTCGATGCCGTCGGGATCCTCGACCCAGCCGTGGGTATCGGAGCAGGCGAGCACCTTGCCGCCGAGCTGAGTGACCTTCTGGACCGCGTAGATAGCGACGTTGCCGGAGCCGTGAACGACGACGTTCTTGCCCTCGAAGGAGTCGCCGCGGCTCTTGAGGTACTCGTCCACAAAGTAGGCCAGGCCGTAGCCGGTGGCCTCGGTACGGGCGAGCGAGCCGCCAAAGGAGAGGCCCTTGCCAGTAAGGACGCCGGTCCACTCGTTGGTCAGGCGCTTGTACTGACCGAACAGGTAGGCAACCTCGCGGCCGCCAACGCCCAGGTCGCCGGCGGGAACATCGGTGTTGGGGCCAATATGGCGATAGAGCTCGGTCATGAAGGACTGGCAGAAGTGCATGATCTCGTTGTTGGACTTACCCTTGGGGTCAAAGTCGGAGCCGCCCTTGCCGCCGCCCATGGGAAGAGTGGTCAGGCTGTTCTTGAGGATCTGTTCCAGGCCCAGGAACTTGAGCATGCCCAGGGTGACCGTCGGGTTAAAGCGCAGGCCGCCCTTGTAGGGTCCAATGGCAGAGTTGAACTCGACGCGGTAGCCGCGGTTGACCTGGACCTTGCCCTGGTCGTCGACCCAGGGGACACGGAACATAACGATGCGCTCGGGCTCGACGAGGCGCTCAAGCAGGGCGGCCTCCTCGTACTCGGGGTGGGCGTCGAGCGCCGGCTGGATGGTGCCGAGGATCTCGGTCGCGGCCTGGATGAACTCAGGCTGCTCGGGATAGCGGGCCTTGAGCTCGTCGAGAACTTTCTGCGTGTAGCTCATGCTTCCTCCAATTGATGGAAAAGAAAAGTGTCGTTCGCGGCGCCCTATGCGCCGCGAGCTTTATCGAGTATGGATAATATCGCACTGTTGCAGCAAAGTTTCGCATAAGCCGACGAGCAGATGTTTCGTTTTGATTACGATGCAGGTAGAAGCGTTTTTGAGCACCCAACGTGCAAATCGCGTGTTTCGAAGCTGTTTCGTCCACATGTTCCAAACCACCACATTGGGCACCTTTGTGGTGGTGTTAGTGGTTAGAGGACGAGCTGATGGTAGTCGGCGGGGGTTATGCGGCCTTCGGTGGCAGCACGGAAGGAGGCGAGGGCGTCGCCGGAGAACGGCATGGCCCAGCACAGGCCGCAACCTGCGGTAATGGAGCCGGGCAAAGGCATAATGCGCCCGGGCACGCCGGCATCCAGGCAAAGCTGCTCGCACTCCATCACATCGAAGGTGCTGTCGAACGAAACGATAATCTTGCGCTCGTGGTCGAGGGCATCACCGGACGGGCCTTCGCGATGTGCCTCGCGATACGCCGCGGCGGCCGCTTCCTCTTCCGCAGTATGTCCACAGCCACCGCAGCCGCAGGTACAGGGCTCGGAACCATCGCAAGTGCAAGGCTCTCCCGTGTCGGGACAAATATCGTGAGACATGGCAACTCCAATCGTCTAGGCGAGCA
>CABQMC010000350.1 GCA_902465115.1 uncultured Collinsella sp. | reverse complement strand
GATGTTCGTCGTCGGCAACCAGGCCGCCGTGGACACCTGGGGCGACTACTGCTATGACCTGAGCGGCACCGCCGTTGCCAACGAGCTCAACACCGACGCCTACAACCTCTATGACGCCGACGGCAAGCTCTGCTCCATCGGCTACTGCTATGAGTGCTACGGCATCATCGTCAATGAAGACCTGCTCGAAAAGGCCGGCTACACGCTTGGCGACATCACGAACTTTGAGACTCTCAAGGCCGTCGCTGAGGACATCCACGCTCGTGCTTCCGAGCTCGGCTTCGACGCCTTCACCTCCTCTTCCATGAGCGACGATTCCAGCTGGCGCTTCACCGGCCACCTCGCGAACCTCGAGTATTACTACGAGTCCGTGGACGATCCCGACGCCTGGAAGGAATGCCCGTCTTCCATCAAGGGTACCTACATGCAGAACTACAAGAACCTGTGGGATCTGTACATCAACAACAGCGCCGTGAATCCTGCTGATCTCGCTGCCGGTGGCTTTGACGCGGCGGACGAGTTCGGCAAGGAGCAGGCCGTGTTCTATCAGAACGGCTCCTGGGAGTGGGCCAAGCTCACCGGTACCGGCGACGGTCAGTACGGTCTTGACAACCTGTCCATGATCCCGTTCTACTGCGGTGTTGCGGGCGAAGAGAACGCGGGTCTCAACTGCGGCACCGAGAACTGCTGGGCTGTCAACGCCAAGGCTTCCGAGGAAGACATTCAGGCTACGCTCGAATTCATGAACTGGATGGTCACCGATCCCGAGGCCTCCCGTATGCTGGTCGATGAATTCGCCGCCATGCCCTATAAGCAGGCTGCCGAATCCACCAACGGCTTCCTCGCCGACGCCAACGACTACACCACCAACGGCAACTACATCATGCCCTGGGTCACCAACTTCCAGCCGAACGTTGATGCTTACCGCGCTGCGCTCGTCTCCGCGATGAACCAGTACGACGCCGACCAGAGCGATGCCAACTGGGAGCTCGTCAAGACCGCGTTTGTCGACGGCTGGGCCACGCAGTACGCTGCCGCCAACGGCTAAGCCGCTTTTAAAAAAGCAAGCGCATCTGAAAAGCACAAATGAGAGGGGCGGGCGATTTCGCCCGTCCCTCCCTGCATATCACGGCGAGCGCCGCATGAAGCGCCCGCCGTGCAGAAACAAAAGCAATATTCTATCTTTGGCTGGGAGTTGATCGAATTGAAACATAAGCACAGCAACGCTGCGGTCAACAGCTCGATGATCCGCCGCCCGATCCGCCGCTGGTTCCCGCTCTTTATGGGGCCGATGGTCTGCGCGTTCATCATCGGCTTTGTCTATCCGTTCTGCAAGGGCATCTATCTCTCCTTCTGCAAATTCAAGGTCACGAGCGACGCGCATTTTGTCGGCTTTGAAAACTATCGCCGCGCGTTCCAGGACGCGAGCTTTGTGCATTCGTTCTGGTTCACGGCGCTGTTTGCCGTCATATCGCTCGTGCTCATCAATGTGCTGGCCTTTGCGGTGGCCTACGCGCTCACGCAGGGCATCAAGGGCAGCAACCTGTACCGCACGGTGTTCTTCATGCCGAACCTCATCGGCGGCATCGTGCTGGGCTA
>CABQMC010000349.1 GCA_902465115.1 uncultured Collinsella sp. | reverse complement strand
CACCAGGTTGGGGGTATTGGAGTGCACATGGATCTTGTAGTCGGGATAGGCGCCCACGAGCAGCTCACAGTCGCCCATGGAGCCTAGGAACTTAAGGCATTCGTCCTCGTCAAACGGGGCGTCGGCCTTAAAGAGAAACTCGTTGCAGTAGCGGAACTCCGAGCCCTCCCAGTCGTCGTTAGCCTCGATCTCAACGCGGCCAAGAGCGGCATCGCGGGCAGAGCCGGCGGAGTCAAACGTAGCGGAGAAATCCTCGACCACGGTGCTGCGACCAAGCGCGGCGGCAACAAAGTTCTCCAGGAAGATAGCAAAGCCGAAGGCGCCGGAGTCGACCACGCCGTTCTCCTTCAGAACGGGCAACAGGTCGGGTGTGCGGGCGACGGACTGGTACGCCTCGACGACGATAGCATCGAGCGCATCCTCGGCCGAGAACTTCTTCTTCTCGCACTCATCGGCCTTGGTCGAGACATCGCGCAGGACCGTGAGGATCGTGCCCTCGATGGGCTTGCGGACAGCCTGGAAGGCGACCTTGACGGCACGACGGAAGGCGAAGGCAATGTTGGCGGACGTAATAGGCTCGTCGGCAGAGACAAGGCCCTCGGCCACGCCGCGAAGAATCTGCGAGGTAATAACGCCGGAGTTACCGCGAGCGCCCATGAGAGAGCCGTGGGTGATGGCACCGGCGATGGCCTCCATATCGGCATCGGCGGGAAGGGCAGAGAGCTCCTTGGTCACCGAGGCGAGCGTGAGCGACATGTTGGTGCCGGTATCGCCATCGGGTACGGGGAAGACGTTGAGCTTGTTGATCTCCTCGGCCTTGTCGGAAACGGCAGCCGCAGCGATCGGAAAACAGGTGCGAATGGTCTTTGCAATCATGGGTATTTGAATCTCCGTTTTCGGATGCTAGTTCAGACGGCTCTTGAGCGCGTCGATATGGATGCCGATCTTAAGGCTGGCGGGATCGATCTGGGCGATCTCCTGCAGAGTGAAGGCAACGGAGCTCGAAAGATTGTGGCAGACGGACTTCATGTTGACGCCGTTCTCGAGCACGACGTGAAGATCGACCGTAAGGCCGTTCTCGTCGGCGGAGACAAGCACGCCCTTGCGGAGGCGCTGACCGGCAAGCAGGCGCACGCTCTCGGCGCCCTGGAGCTGCTCAGCCATACCGACAACGCCATAGCACGTCATCGCGGCATAACCGGCAATATCGGCAATAACGTCGTTCGAGACGCTCAGGCTGCCGTTAATGGTCTCAGACACAAGAATCTCCTTTTCTTGGTGCTCGCGGCACCATGTCGTGGGAGCAATCATTGTAATATTCTACAACGACCGCGGCATGTTGAGGTGGCGGGCCTCGGGATTACATCCTCGACACGAAATGTTGATACGGTAACGTTCGCGAACGGCGATCGCGGCATGAAAAAACCCGCCGCATAGCGACGGGTCTTACAACCTGGCTCCCCGGGTAGGACTCGAACCTACAACAGCGCGGTTAACAGCCGCGTGCTCTACCATTGAGCTACCGAGGAATTTAAAGCCCAACGGAAAGGGCTGGAAAATTCTGGCTCCCCGGGTAGGACTCGAACCTACAACAGCGCGGTTAACAGCCGCGTGCT
>CABQMC010000348.1 GCA_902465115.1 uncultured Collinsella sp. | reverse complement strand
GTTGGGCCGCGGTGACCTTGGCGGACTTGGCCGTGGCCGGTGTGCTCTCCCCTGCTGCCTCGGCGGCGGCGCGGGCCGCGAGGTCCTCGCGCTTGTAGAGGTAGTAGTCGTAGTCGCCGTCATAGACCGTGACCTTGCCATCGCGGATGTCGATCACGCGGTTGGCCACGGCGCGTACCAGGTGCTCATCATGGCTGATCAGCACGATGGTGCCGGGGAAGTTTTGCAGGGCGTTCTCGAGCATGTCCACCGAGTCGATGTCCAAGTGGTTGGTTGGCTCGTCCAGACACAGGAGCGCCTCGGGCGCCACGAGCATCTTGGCCAGGGCCAGACGCGCCTTTTCGCCGCCGGAGAGGACGCGAACCTGCTTTTCGATTGCGTCGTTGTCGCTAAACAGGAAGGCGCCCAGCAGGCTGCGCTGTTGCGGCACGGTCCACTTGGGCGTGACGGTGTCGATCTCTTGCAGGACGGTATTGGACTCGGTCATGCCCTCGAGTGCGTGCTGGGCATAGTAGGCCACACCCACGTTGGTGCCCAGATCGCGGGTGCCGGTAGTGGGCGGCTCCAGGCCGGCGAGGATCTTCATGAGCGTGGACTTGCCCGCGCCGTTGGGGCCGACGAGTGCCACGTGCTCGCCGCGGTAGAGCTTGAGGTCGATGTCGCTGTAGATGTGCTTGTTGCCGTAGGACTTGGAGACGCCCTCGAGCCCCACGACCATGTCGCCGGAGCGCGGCGGGTCGGGGAATTTAAAGTCGATGTGCTTGTGGCCCTCGGGCAGGATGACGAGCTCCTTTTTGATTTGCTCGATCTTGCGGATGCGCTCCTGGGCCTGGGCGGCCTTGGTGGGCTTGTAGCGGAACTTGTCGACGAAGACCTGCATGTGGGCGATGTCGCGCTCCTGGGCGGCGCGCTTGGCGCGCATCTGCTCCAGGTTGTCCTCGCGCTGCTTGAGATAGCTGCTGTAGTTGCCGGTGTAGGTGGTCACGCGACGGTTTTCGAGCGCGGCGACGTGGTCGACGCAGGCGTCCATGAAGGCACGGTCGTGGCTGACGATGAGGACAGCACCGTCGTAGTTAGCGATAAAGCCGCGCAGCCACTGGACGCTCTCGAGGTCCAGGTGGTTGGTGGGCTCATCCAGGAGCAGCAGGTCGGGGTGGCGCAGGAAGAGCTTGGCCAGCGCGATGCGCATTTGCCAGCCGCCCGAGAACTCGGAGCACGGGCGCTCAAAGTCGGTGACCTTAAAGCCCAGGCCGGACAGGATCTTGCGGGCGTTGCTCTCGAGCTCGTAGCCGCCCAGGTGCTCAAAGCGGTCCTGGACCTGGCCGTACTCGTTGAGGAGGACGTCGACGTCCTTCCCCTGTTCGGAGAGCTCGGTGATCTGGGCCTGCAGCTCGTTGGCGCGCTCGCCCATGCGGCGGATTTCCTTGGCGGCGGCCATGACCTCGGCGAGGATGGTGGTGTCCTTTTGCTCCAGGTTGGTTTCCTGCTCTAGGTAGCCCACCTGGCAGTCCTTGGCGTACTGGACCTGGCCGGCGTCTGGGCTGTCGATGCCCATGATGATTTTGAGCATGGTTGTTTTGCCGGCGCCGTTAGGGCCCACGAGCGCGAAGCGCTCGCCGGGG
>CABQMC010000347.1 GCA_902465115.1 uncultured Collinsella sp. | reverse complement strand
CCCGCCGCACCCGCTTCGACCTTAAGAAGGCCCAAGCCCGCGCGCATATCCTCGAGGGTTATCTGATGGCTCTCGACCATATCGACGAGGTCATTAGCATCATCCGCTCCTCGCAGACCGACTCTGAGGCCAGCAGCCGCTTGATCGAGCGCTTTGGCTTTACGCCCGAGCAGACCACGGCCATCCTCGAGATGAAGTTGCGCCGCCTGACCGGCCTGGAGCGCGACAAGATTCAGGAAGAGTTGGACGGCCTGCGCCGCGCCATCGCCTACTACGAGGACCTGCTGGCGCATGAGGAGAAGATCCTGGGCGTCATCAAGGAAGAGATGCGCGAGATCTCCAAGAAGTTCGGCGACAAGCGCCGCACCGAGATCAGCCAGGTTGAGAAGGACCTGGATGTCGAGGATCTCATTGCCGACGAGGATATGGTCGTGACCATCACCCACACCGGCTACGTTAAGCGTATCCCGGTGGCCGCCTACCGTGCCCAGAAGCGCGGTGGCAAGGGCGTGTCGGGCGTCAACCTCAAAGAGGACGACGTCATCGACGAGATGTTCATCGCGTCCACGCACGAGTACGTTCTGTTCTTCTCGAGCAAGGGCAAGGTCTATCGCCTGAAGGTGCACGAGCTGCCGGTGGGTACGCGCCAGGCGCGCGGTACCGCGATCGTCAACCTGCTGCCCTTCGAGGAGGGCGAGAAGATCGCGAGCGTCATCAGCTGCCGCGAGTTCCCGGCCGACGAGTACCTGATGTTTGCCACCAAGAGCGGCATGGTCAAAAAGACCGTGATGAGCGCATATGACCGCAGCCGTCGCGACGGCCTGATCGCTATCAACCTGCGTGACGACGACGCGCTGCTGAACGTGCGCCGCGTGCGCGAGGGCGACAAGATTATCCTGGCCACCACCGCGGGCAAGGCGATCATGTTCTCCGAGGAGCAGGTGCGCGCCACCGGCCGCGATACCAGCGGCGTTCGCGGTATCGGTATGAAGGACGGCGTGAGCGTTCTGGGCATGGAAGTCACTAACGGCAACGGCGATCTGTTCGTCATCACCGAGCGCGGCTACGGCAAGCGCACGCCGGTTGCGGACTACCCGGAGCAGAATCGCGGCGGCCAGGGCGTCTACACCATCCAAATGACCGAGCGTAAGGGTAACCTCGCGGCCATGAAGACGGTGGGCCCGCAGCACGAGCTGTTCATCGTGACGGAGGGCGCGACGGTCATTCGCGTCAAGACCGACGAGATCAGCCAGACCGGCCGCGCCACCCAGGGCGTCAAGATGATGACCGTCGACGACGGCGACCGCATTTGTGCCGTAGCCCGCATGACAGCCGCCAAGGAGAAGCCCGAAGGCGAAGCCGCAGAAAACGGCTCCGCCCCCGAAGAAACCCCTGTCGATCTAGGCGACGGCAACGACATGCCAGAAGATCTCCTAGACGAGTAAGAGGCCCTAGCTGGTAAAAATTATCAGACCCCATATATCGGCGGTCGGCGCACTGCGCGCCGACCGCTTTTTTGAAAACCTTGGGATCCCATGGTCGCTGGGCTGGCGAGATGGTTTTGGTTTGTCGCGAGTTCCGCACGCAAAGAAGGCCACTTAATGTGGCCTTCGTCTTGCGCAGG
>CABQMC010000346.1 GCA_902465115.1 uncultured Collinsella sp. | reverse complement strand
ATGCCGAGGAACTGGCCGATCGCGAGGCCGAGGAAGCCGCCGCGCAGGCAGCAGAAGCCGAAGCCGCGGAAGCCGCCGAGTCCGAGCTCGACGAATACGGCATCGCCATCGAGGGTGCCGACCAGGAGACGGCTTCAGCTCAGGATGCCGCTTCGCCTGCCCCAGCCGAGCCCCGCATCGCCCGCGTTCTCGAGGTCGGCTGCGGCACGGGCTGCATCTCGCTCTCCCTTGCCTGGGAGCGCCGCGGCCACGTTACCTGCACCGCCACCGATATCGAGCCGCGCGCTATCGATCTGGCCACCAAAAACCGCGACGCCCTCGGTCTCACATCCGATGAGGTCGCCTTTAGCCTCACCAACCTGGTGAGTTCCATTCCCCGCGAAGAGTGGGGCACCTTTGATGTGCTTGTCTCCAATCCGCCCTACATTCCGACCGACGTCATGCGCTCACTGCCGCACGAGGTCAAGGACTTCGAGCCCGACCTGGCGCTTGAGGGCGGCGCCGACGGCCTCGATATCTTCCGCCGCCTGCTCAATGCGGCGCCTTACATGCTGCGCGCCGGCGGCCTGTTTGCCTGCGAGCTCTACGAGGGTGCCCTCGACGCCGCCGCCGAGCTCTGCCGCCAGGCGGGTCTCTCGGACGTGCGCATCGTCCGCGACCTCACCGATCGCCCCCGCATCGTCCGAGCCATCGTCACCGAGCCCAAACAGCGCCAGTAATATTCATTAACTGGTTAGCAAAAATTATAAAGTAGTTTATAATTAGGACGGCTGAAAGAGGTCGGCCCATGCAACCTCCTACCTTTCGGGAAATCATTGCCTTACTCAAGCACGATGGATTCGTGAAGGTCGCGCAAGTCGGTGGTCATGCTAAGTATGTTTCTGGCGATCGTGTTGTCACCGTGAACGGCTCTGGTGGTGATCGACCAAAGAAGGGCACGTGGGCAAGTATTCGTCGCCAAGCTGGATGGTAGTTGGAGGCAAAATGAGGCAGCGATTTACCTATGACTGCGTTCTCATAAAAGAAGACGACGGGTACTGCGCCAGCTTCCCGCAGATTCCCGGCGCTTTTGCCGATGGCGATACGCGCGAAGAAGCGATTGCCCATGCCACCGAGGCGCTGATGGCGTTTTTGGCCGACGACCTCAACAACGGTTTGACTCCGGCAGGGTACGAACGTTCGGCCGAGGTCGTGGCCCTCTCAGTCGAAATCGACTACGAGGACGCTCGGGAAGCGGCGTGCCGAACATTTAAAGACGCGGCGCTGGACCTCAAAGTCTCCGCTCCGCGGATTACCGCGCTGGTCAAAGCCGGAAAGCTCGATGTTGAACTCGTCGATGGCCGTCGGATGATAACAATAGACAGCATCGAGCGCTACGCCGCCCAAGAACGTCACGCCGGAAGACCAAAGAAGTCTGTAGCCTTCCAATAACCCCCTCACTTTCACCGACTACTAGAGCCGCTCACCAAACCAACATGCACTCTGGCCAAATAGGTTGAACGTTTCGTGCGAGAATGCCCCACAGTAAACAAACTTGCACCAGAGCGTAAGGGGCTGGCATACACATGCAGACGGTCTATCGGGTATACGAGGGAACGCGCGAGCCGCATCGGCTTGCCGTCGAGCGCACGG
>CABQMC010000345.1 GCA_902465115.1 uncultured Collinsella sp. | reverse complement strand
CGGGACTTGCGGGTATGGACGTCGATGGCCATGCCCTGGATGGAGTTGATGACTGAAAGGCCGTCGGCACCGGCAGCCTCGAGGGCCTTGGCAATCTCGGCGACGTTGACCGGCGCCATCTTCACGAACAGCGGCTTATCGGTCACCTTGCGGCAGGCAGCCATAACGGAAGAGGCGCCCTCGGGCGTGGAGCCCATGGCGGCACCGCCGGCGGCGATATTAGGGCAGCTCACGTTGATCTCGTAGCCGGCAGCCCAGGGGCACAGCTCGACATACATCTCTAGTGCGCGGACAAACTCGTCAACGGAGTGGCCGGCAACCTGGCAGATGACCTGGCAACCGTCCTTGGAGAGCTGCTCCAGCCACGGACCGGACTCACGGGCAAAGGCAGCCACGCCAGGGTTCTGAAGGCCCACGGAGTTGATCATGCCGCCGGGAATCTCGGCCATACGGGGCGCGGGGTTGCCGGGCCAGGGCTCGGCAGCGCAACCCTTGGTGGTGATGGCGCCCAGCTGGGAGACATCGAAGAAGTTCTGGAACTGCCAACCGTAGCCAAAGGTACCGGCTGCGGTGTTGATGGGGTTCTGCATCTTGACGCCGCCGAAATCGACGGCCATGTTCACGGTACCCACTAGAAGACCACCACCTTGGAAGCATCGAACACGGGGCCGCACATGCAAGCACCCTTCATACCGTCGACCGTCTCGACATTGCAGGTGTTGCAGGCGCCAAAGCCACAGCTCATCATGCGCTCGAGCGACACCTCGCAGTACGCACCGGCCTCGGCGGCAGCGGCGGCGACTTTCTTCATCATGACAGCGGGGCCGCAGCTGGCCACATAGTCGTAGCCGCCCTCTCCGAGCAGCTCGGCTGCCGGGTCGGTGCAAAAACCGTGCGTGCCCAGCGTGCCATCATCGGTGCACACGTTAACCGTGGCGCCAAGCGCGCGGAACTCATCGACACCCACGGCCTTGGAAGCGGTGCCAAAGCCCAGGCAAACGTCGACATCCACGCCCTGCTCGACAAGCTTGCCGGCAAGGCAGAGCACGGGCGGAACGCCGATGCCGCCCGCCACGAGCAGCGCCTTCCTGGTGCCCTCGGGAACAAGCCAGCCGCGGCCGCCAGGGCCCAACAGGTTGGACTTGGAGCCGGGGGTCATCTGCGACAGACGACGGGTGTCGTCGCCCACGACGGCGTACCACAGCTCGACGGTACCGGCCTGGGCGTCGGCGCGATAGAAGCTCAGGGGCACGCGAAGCAGCGAGGACGCATCGCCGGGCACGGCAATGTTCACAAACTGACCGGGCTTGAGCGCACTTGCAAGCTTGGGGGCCGAGATGACGAGCGAGAAGATGCCGTCGGCGATCTCCTGGTTCGAGACGACCTCGAAGTCGTGCATGCGTGCAGTGGAAGGTGTGGGCATAGACGCTCCAATCCCCCATGCGGTTGCATGGTCAAAACGAACAGAAAGCGCGGCACCGCAAGGGCACCGCGCACAAAAGCGATAAGGCTATGCTAGCAGATGCAGCCGTCGGCGAGCGTCTGCTTACCGCCGACAAACACATCGGTGGCACGACCGGTGAGCGTGCGGCCGGCAAAACCGGAGTTCTCAGCACGCGACTCGTATCCGTCC
>CABQMC010000344.1 GCA_902465115.1 uncultured Collinsella sp. | reverse complement strand
TGCAAGGGGTGCTATCTGGCGGAGCGGAAGAGGCGGCTCGAGGAAGAGGCGGAGAGCAACCGCATACGACAGGCCGCGCACAGACGGCAGAAGCTGGACGGAGACGTTTGAGAGGCTGGCCGAGGTGATCAGAATCAAGTCGACTAAGGTCGAGTAGCCGAAAGGCCCCGGGAAACCGGGGCCTTTTCTTTAAACGTTACCCCCTTTTTACGCTCGTGGGCAAACGCACGCGCTTGTCCACGTGCGTAAAAAGGTGGGAACGTTCGCGTTTCCATATGGCTATCTACCAGCGGAAATGTGATTTTATGGCGGGAAAAGGGCGTGAAAAACTGACCAAGGAGGGCATCGAGGATGCCGTCCGCCTGTGCCGTGCCGGAATGACCGACAGGGACATCGCCACGTATCTCGGGGTCGCACGTGAGACATACAGCCGCTGGATCAACCACCCCAGAACAGACAATCAGCGTCAACTGTGTCACGTTCTAAAAAAGGCCGAGGTCGAGCGCAAGGCGACGCTCGTGGGCCGCATCATGGACGCGAGCGGCGACAGCTGGCAGGCGGCGGCGTGGCTTTTGGAGCGCAGGTACCCGCAGGAGTACGCCAAGGCGCAGCGCATCATGGATACCACCGACACGGCGGTACTCAAGGCCGCCAAGGAGCTGGTGCTGTCCGTGCCGTCCTCAATCGGCGGGGACGAGTAGCCGATGCCGCTCACGAGGATGCAGCGCGAGTACCTCGCCAACTGCACGCACCGCTACAACGTGAAGTGCGGGGCGACGGGCTCGGGCAAGAGCTACGTCGACATAGCCGTGACCATACCGCAGAGGCTTCTCGCCATGAGGGGCGAGGGGCTGGCGGTGATGATCGGGAACACCCGCTCGACGCTCGAGCGCAACATCCTCGAGCCGATGCGCTCACTATACAGCGAGGACGTCGTCAGCCAGATCGGGCGGGACAACACGGCCCAGATATTCGGGCGCAAGGTCTACTGCCTCGGGGCGGACAAGAAGACAAGCGTATCCAAGATTCAGGGCGCCACGTTCGAGTGGGTCTACGGCGACGAGGTCGCCACGTGGAGCGAAGACGTTTTCCAGATGCTCAAGAGCCGCCTGCGCTGCGAGCACAGCCGCTTCGACGGCACCTGTAACCCCGACAGCCCGAACCACTGGTTCAAGCGGTTCCTCGACGGCGACAGCGACATCTATAGGCAGGACTACACGATCTGGGACGGTGCGCTGGCACCGGATGTCATCGAGGCCCTCATCAAGGACTACGGCAGCGGCGTGTACTACGACCGCTACATCTTGGGCAAGTGGACGCTGGCCGAGGGCCTGGTCTACCCCGAGTGGGAGGGTGCCCTCGAGAGCCGGTATACGGGCGGCGCTGTCAAGTACGCGGTGTCTTGCGACTACGGCACGCAGAACGCCTTCGCGGCGCTGCTGTGGGCGTTTGACGGCAAGGTGTGGCACGTGGTGGACGAGTACCGCTACTCGGGCCGCGACACGGGGCACCAGAAGACGGACGCCGACTACGTGGCCGACATGGCCGACTTCGTGCGCGGGCTGGGCAAGCCGCCCACGTTCATCATCGACCCGAGCGCCACGAGCTTCATCGCCGCGATGCGGCAGGCCGGG
>CABQMC010000343.1 GCA_902465115.1 uncultured Collinsella sp. | reverse complement strand
ACAGGAGCGCATATGGCAGGCAAGCCGCAAACATTAGCTACGACCTCGGCATTCGAGATCTTGGGCCCCGTCATGGTCGGCCCCAGCTCATCGCACACCGCCGGCGCCCTGCGCTGCGCCCAAGTTGCCGCCAGCCTGCTGGAAGGCCGCATCACCAAAGTCACCTTTGGCCTGTGGAACTCCTTCGCCCACACCTACCGTGGCCACGGGACCGACCGTGCGCTCGTCGCGGGCATCCTGGGCCTCGACACCGATGACGAGAACATCAAGCAGGCCTTCGACCTTGCGCGCGAGCAGGGCCTCGACTATCACTTTGACATCAAGGGCGACGACGCCTCCATCCACCCCAATACCGTCGACATCGACATGGTCGACGACACGGGCGCCACGGCACAGGTTCGCGGCGAGAGCCTGGGCGGCGGCAAGATGCGCATCAGCCGCATTAACGGCGTCGGCGTCGACATCTCGGGCATGTATTCCACGCTCTTCGTGGCGCACAAGGACGTCCCCGGTGTACTCGCCGCGCTCACCAACCTGCTCGCCTACGCCCACGTGAACATCGCATTCTGCCGCACCTACCGCACCGAAGTGGGCGGCCAGGCCTACTCCGTCTTTGAGACCGACGGCGCGCCCGACGACACCGTTATCCCGATGCTACGCAAGCTCGACAATGTTGATTACGCGACCTTTATCGAGCTCCCCGGTTCTGCCTCGTCGCTCTCCCCCGGCGTCTCGGCCAAGGAAATCTTCGACGACGGTGAGCAGCTGCTCGATGCGTGCGAGGAACTGGGGCTCAGCATCGGCGCCGTCATGGCCGTTCGCGAGGCGCGTCTGACCGGCGAGGCCCACGCCGTCGCCGCCATGCGCCGCGTGCTCGACGTCATGCGCGAGGAGACCACGGCCCCCCTCGCCAATCCGCAGCGCTCGCTCGGTGGGCTAATCGGCGGCGAGGCCAAACTCGTCGATGCCACTAGCCGCAACGATTTGAGTGCAAGCCTGATGGGCGTCGTCCAGACCGACGCCGTGGCCCGCGCGATGGCCGTGCTCGAGCGCTCCGCCACGATGGGTGTGATCGTCGCAGCTCCGACGGCAGGATCCGCGGGTGTTGTGCCCGGCTGCGTGCTGGCGCTTGCCGATCGCCTGCAGCTCGACGACGAGCAAGTCATGGACGCGCTCTACTGCGCAGCCGCCATCGGCCTCAACCTCACCACGAGCGCCTGCGTCGCCGGCGCCGAGGGTGGCTGTCAAGCCGAGGTGGGAAGCGCCGCCGCCATGGCAGCCGCCGCGCTGGTGCAGATGCTCGGCGGCACGCCCGAGCAGGCGCTCGACGCCAGTTCCATCGCGCTGAGTAACCTGCTGGGCCTCGTTTGTGACCCCGTCGGTGGCCTCGTGGAGGTGCCCTGCCAAAACCGCAACGCCATCGGCGTGGCAGCGGCCTTTAGCTCGGCACAACTCGCCCTCGCAGGCATTAAGAGCTTAGTGCCGTTTGACCAGATGGCACATGTCATGCTCTCGGTGGGTCACGCGTTGCCGGCCACGCTGCGCGAGACGGCAAAGGGCGGCATCGCGCAGGCTCCGGCCGCACTTTCGGCCTGTGCAAAATGCGGGGTGTGCGGATAGCGGCAAAGAACAACTCAAAGGTGGGAC
>CABQMC010000342.1 GCA_902465115.1 uncultured Collinsella sp. | reverse complement strand
TGCAGCGTCGACTGGTTACGCGGGTTGGTAAACCCGCGTAACTACAAATCCCCGCCGGCGCCCAAAAGCTTGCGCATGACCTGCTCAGGGTTGACCGAGCCGTCGCGCGGGGCCAGGGCGGTGATCTTCTTCTGCATCTTGTACTCATGCAGCTCGTCCTCGAGCTGGCGCACGCGAGCACGGAGCTTTTCGTTCTCGCGCTCACGCTCCTCGGCACGCTCCTTCATATCGAGGATGCGCACCACGCCGGCAAGGTTGATGCCTTCGTCGGTCAGCTGGTTGATGAGCTCCAGGCGCTCGATATCGGCACGCGAATACAGACGCGTGTTACCGCCCGAGCGCTGGGGGTTCACCAGGCCCTTGGACTCGTAGACGCGCAGAGTCTGCGGATGCATGCCGGTCAGCTCGGCCGCCACGCTGATCATGTACAGCGGTTTGTTCCTATTGTCCTCGGCCATGCTACCTGACCCCTTTCCGTCTCGCACATCTCCATCATAAGCCTGCGGCCAGCCCGTGGGCTACGCAGCCAAACTAGAACGTCGCCTTGTAACGGTTGACTTTCTCGCGGTAGTCGCGCGTGTCGGCCTCGCGCAGCTTGGTCATGGCATCGCGCTCATCGTCGGACAGGTTCGAGGGAACCTGTACCTTGATCTCGACGAGCAGCGCACCCGTGCGGCCGCGATGCTTAACGTCGGGCGCACCCATCTCCTTAAAGCGGAACTTCTTGCCCGTCTGGGTGCCAGCGGGCACCTTCAGACGAACCGTCGCGCCGCCGGGCGTGGGCACATCCACCGTGCAGCCGAGCGCCGCCTCATAGACCGAGATCGGCACCTCCATGGTCACGTCGGCACCTTTACGCTTAAACAGCGGATGCTCCTCCACGTGTGTGGTCACGACCAGGTCGCCGCGCTCGCCTCCGGCAACGCCGTACTCGCCACGGCGCTTGTAACGCAATTTGCCGCCGTCGACCGCACCCGCAGGCACCGAGACCGTGATGGTCTGCTGCTCGCCCGTCGAGGGAATGCGGTAGGTGACCTTGTGCGTCACGCCGCGGAACGCGTCCTCGGCTGTCACATCGACGGTCAGCGACAGGTCGCCGCCCTTGCGCGCGCGGTTGCGGCCCGCGCCGGCACCGGCAGCACCCGCGGCCCCGGCAAAGCCCGAGCCCCAATCGCTGCCCCAGGCGCCGTTGCCACTAAAGATGCTGTCGAAGATATCGCCCCAGCCGCTCGCGCCGGCACCGGCGCCGTAGCCACCGCTATACGCGCCGCCCGCGCCCGGCATGCCGCCAAACATGAGCATCTGGTCGTACTCTTTGCGCTTCTTCTCGTCCGAAAGCGTCTCGTAGGCCTCGCTGATCTCCTTGAACTTGGCCTCGTCGCCGCCGGCATCGGGGTGATATTTTTGCGCGAGTTTGCGAAACGCGCTCTTGATCTCTTTGTCGGAGGCGCTCTTGGATACGCCCAGGATGTCATAGAAGGTTTTGCCTGCAGCCATCGTAGCTCCTCTCCTGTTTCATCCGCCGCCCAGCGGGCGGCGGCTCATGCTTTCATATGGCACTAGGCCAGAAAGGGCCCCGGGTGTTGCCCCGGGGCCCTTCTCAATTACTCCTCGGTGCTCTCGGCCGTATCGGCCGCAGCATCCTCGGGCGCCGCTTCGGGCTCCGG
>CABQMC010000341.1 GCA_902465115.1 uncultured Collinsella sp. | reverse complement strand
TGCCCATCGTGGCGGTCTGGGGCAGCGACGCGCACCAGAGCACGCTCGTCGGCATGCGCGAGAGCATCGACGCCTACGACCTCATCAAGAGCGGCCTGGTGAACGACACGCGCGACTGCGCACAGATCTACTGGCTCATCAACGGAGCCGGCGGCATGGACGACAGGGACCTCGACCTGTGGCGGGCGAAACTCAAGCTGACGCACGTGGCCGAGGTCGACGCCGAGCAGGGGCAGTCCGTGACACCGTACACGCAGGAGGTGCCCGTCGAGGGCCGCAAGGAGACGCTGGCGCAGATCAAGGCCGACATCTACGAGGACTTCGGCGCGCTGGACGTCCACACCATCGCGGCGGGGGCGACCAACGACCATATCGACGCGGCATACCAGCCGATGGACGAGGAGGCTGCCGAGTTTGAGCGCCACATCCGCGAGGGTATCATGGACATCCTCGCGTTGCAGGGCATCGAGGACACGCCCGTGTTCACGCACACTCGCATCAGCAACACCAAGGAACAGGTCGAGACCGTGTGCCTGGAGGCCGAGTATCTGGACGACGAGACGATCCTGCGAAAGCTGCCGAACATCACGCCCGACGAGAGGGCGAAGATTTTGGAGCGCAAGCAGCGGGAGCAGGAGGAGCGCATGGCAGCGCTGCCGCCCGCCCTGGCGGCGAACGCGAAGGGTGCCCAGGAGGGCGACGAGGACGACGACAACGACGAGGACGAGGAAGGTGATGAGTGATGGCGGCATTGCAAGTGCTTGACGGCGAGCTGTGGCAGTGGGACACCGGGCGCGAGGTCGAGGTTGTCGGCTGCGAGCAGGTGCATTTCGCCAAGTCGACCACGGGGACGTGCTACACGGTCGCGGTGGCCGACAGCAAGGCGAAGATTCCCGACGAGCTGCTCCAGGTGGCTGGACGCGTGTACGCATGGGCCTACATCACGGACGAGGCATACGGCGGACGCACGCGCATCGAGGCGCTCTGGGACGTAAAGAGGCGAGCCAAGCCCGCCGAGTACATCTACGAGCCGAGCGACCAGCGCACCATCAAGGACGCAGAGACGGCGCGAGACGAGGCCAAGGCCGCGCAGAAGGCGGCGGAGGCCGCACGCGACAAGGCTGTCGCCGCCGAGGTCAAGGGGGCACGCGCCACGACTCTTGCCTCGGGCTCGGAGGCAACGGCGGCGATGGAGGGCAACGTGCTGGTCGTCGGCGTGCCGAAGGGCGACGCGCTGAGATATAGCGACCTCACCGCCGAGCAGATTGCGGAGCTCAAGAAGCCCGCGACGGACGCGGCAGCTGGCGTGAACAAGGTCAACAACGAGTTCAAGCAGCTCAAGGCTTCTGTCGAAACGGCGGAGAAGGGCCGCGCCGACGCCGAGGCGGGGCGCAAGGAAAAAGAGACCGAGCGCGGGCAGAACGAGACGGAGCGCAAGGAAGCTGAGGCCGGACGCAAGACCGCCGAGCAGAAGCGCGAGCAGGATTCGACCAAAGCCCTCGCCGACGCGCAGGCGGCTCTCAAGGACGCCAAGACAGCAGCCCTGAACTACCAGTCGATTATCGACTCGGCGGCTGCCGTGACGGCGCTGGGACTCAAGAAGGTAAACGGCAAGATTTGCCAGATGCGAAAGGTAGGTGCCTAAATGGCCGATACGCAGGCAACCGAGCAGGCAACCGAGGGGTTCGAG
>CABQMC010000340.1 GCA_902465115.1 uncultured Collinsella sp. | reverse complement strand
GAGTGCAAGCGGGGAGGCCACCCAGTGGTAGCTCTTGACGCCGCCGTAGTAGTGCGTGTCGAGGTAGGCCATGTCGCCGGCCTCGAAGGCGGGATTCTGCTTAAGGTCCAGGCGCGGCGAGTCCACGTGGGCGCCCAGGATGTTAAAGCCCTGCTCGAGCGGGGCGGTGCCCAGGTTGACGAGCATGAGGTCCTTGCCGTGATTGGCGGCGTACACCTTGTCGCCTGCCTTGAGCTCGCGGCCTTCGGCGATCACGGTCTCCAGGTCGACGTATCCCGCCTCCTCGGCCATCTTGATGCCGGCCTTGACGCACAGGCGCTCGGTCTTGTTCTCACTCAAAAACTGCTTATAGCCGCGGCAAAGCTCCTCGAGCTCCTCGACTTGCTGTGGCGTGTACTTTTTCCATGCGCAGGGACGCTCCATGACGCAGGCTCCTTTCGGATCGATCGTGCTGGTTGATGTGTCGTGAGCCATCGTATCACGCGCGGGCTCACGGTGGCGGGGGAGCTTGATGTGCGGTGGCCGCGGGGCGGGGAGCGTGTAAACTGGAGTGAGCAAACCGTGCCCAGCCCAAAGCGAGGTATTCAATATGTCTGACAAGCGCCGTACCTTTGCCGTCATCGACGGCAACTCGCTCATGCACCGCGCCTTCCACGCCGTGCCGCCCACCATGAACGCGCCGGACGGTCGTCCCACCAACGCGATCTTTGGCTTTCTGAACATGTTTCTTAAGATGATCGACGCCTTTAACCCCGACGGCGTCGTCGTGGCGTTTGACAAGGGCAAGCCGCGCGTGCGTATGGAGATGCTGCCGCAGTACAAGGCGCAGCGTCCGCCCATGGATCCCGACCTGCATGCGCAGTTTCCTATGATTAAGGAGCTGCTCGCCGCACTCAACGTGCCGATTCTGCAGTCCGAGGGCTGGGAAGGCGATGACATCCTGGGCACTATGGCGCGCCTGGGCGAGCAGGCCGGCTGTGACATGCTGCTGGTGACCGGTGATCGCGATATGTATCAGCTCGTGACCGAGCACGTCAACGTGGTCTCGACCCGCAAGGGCCTGTCCGACGTTGCGATCATGACGCCCGAGAGCGTGGACGACCTGTATCACGGCATTACGCCGGCGCTCGTGCCCGATTTTTACGGTCTGAAGGGCGATACGTCGGACAACATTCCCGGCGTACCGGGCATCGGCCCCAAAAAGGCGAGCGCGCTCATCGCACAGTACGGCAGCTTGGACGAGGTCATCGCGCATGCCGACGAGGTCAAGGGCAAGATGGGCGAGAACTTGCGTGCGCACATCGACGATGCGCTGCTGAGCCGCAAGGTCGCAACCATTCGCACCGATGCGCCCGTCGAGCTCGACTTTGACGAAACGTCCTTCCCGGCGTTTTCTGCCGATGAAGTGTCCGCGGCGCTGGGCACGCTTGGTATCACCGCCATGCAGAACCGTTTCTTGGCGCTGATCGGCGGCGAGGGCGGGGCTGCTGCCTCCAATGTGTTTGAGATACCTGCTATGGTTCGCGCGGCCGCCGGCGATGCCGACGCGCTTGGTGCCGTTGCGGTTGAGGTCTCCCGCGCGATTGATGCCGGCGAGTGGGTCGCCGCCGTGGTGGACGACGATAAGGAAGAGGGCGCGCTCTTTGGACTGACGCGCACGCTGTGGTTGGCGACGTCCAAGGGGCTCTTTGCGCTT
>CABQMC010000339.1 GCA_902465115.1 uncultured Collinsella sp. | reverse complement strand
GATGCCTCGAGCCAGTTTGTCGCTGCAGCGCTCGTATGCAGCGTGATTGAGTACAGTGTGGGCCTTCTATTGGAAAAAACAACGGGCGCTCGCTTTTGGGACTATTCGCACCTGCCGTTTAACCTGCACGGACGCATCTGCCTGTACTGGGCATGCGCGTTTGGCCTGGGTGCGTTGTGTATTTGCCGCGTGGTGGAGCCGGCGGTGTTGGGCCTGCTTGCCCATCTGCCGGTGCTGATTGTGCGGCTGTCCGCGTTTATCGTCGCGGTCGCGATGATGGTCGACGCGGTGTGCTCGTTGGCGAGCTGGCGGCGTCTGTCTGATCAGCTGGAGCGCGTCCGGGCCGACCTTGCCGACCGCATTAATGAGTCGCTTGCCGATGCCTCGGACTCAATGCTTGAGCGCATTCCCGATTCGACGATTGACTCGGTGGCACAGACGCACATCCGCAGCCGTGCCGTTAACGCGTGGCTGGCGGAGCTGGGCGATGCGACGCTCGATGCCCTGCGCGAGAAGGCTTCGATGCCGACGTTTATCGCGGATGGTGCTCGCGGCCTGGCGCTCGCTGCCCGCCGCGTGGCCGATGCCGCGCCGAGCATGCCGCGTCCGTCGTTCAGTCGTCGCCTTGCCGGCAAGCGCATGAGCCGTCCGGTGCCGAGCGTGTCGCTCAGCCGCCGCGACCTGCGCTTTTTCAATGCCTTCCCGCGTCTGCGCATCAATCGCTACGAAGGTGTCATTCGAGCAACTAATCTCCGCGACCGCGCCCGCGAGCTGTTTCGGCGCTAGCCGGGATGGGCGTGCTCACGGCTCCCTTGCTCGCGTATTTCCCGTCCGTTTCGCGTCCGTTGCCGTGCCGTTTCCAAGATTGCGGCACCGTTTCCATTCGACAACGCAGCGTTTAACAACGCCGTATCTGGTCTACACCAGTTGCCCCTCGGCCGCATTATGGGCGCCGACAACGTTCATGCGATCAAGGGGGAGCGAATGTACGATACGGGATCGACAACGTTTATGCTCATCTGCACCATGCTCGTGTTTTTAATGACACCGGGTCTGGCGTTTTTCTATGGCGGCCTGTCTAGGCGCAAAAATGTCATCAACACCATGCTCATGTGCTTTGGCGCCATTGGCCTGGTTGGCGTGCTGTGGATTGTTGCCGGCTGGTCGCTGGCCTACGGCGGCGACGGTTCCAGCCCGTTTATTGGAGGCCTTGACCAGCTACTGTGCCTTCCGGTGCTCAACCAGGTGCTGCAGGCGGCCGAGGGCAATGCCACTGACGGCGCCGTCTACCCTCAGATCATCAACATCGCCTTTCAGATGGCATTTGCCATGATCACTGCTGCTATCGTCACGGGCAGCCTGGCCGGCCGCGTTAAGTTTGGTGCCATGACGGCCTTCCTGGGCATTTGGCTGCTTGTGGTCTATGCGCCGCTTGCCCACATGGTTTGGGGCGGCGAGGGCTCCTTTATCGGTGACATTATCGGCGCACTCGACTTTGCCGGCGGCGACGTGGTGCACATTTCGTCCGGTCTTACGGGCCTGATTCTCTGCTTAATGCTCGGCCGTCGTCGTGGTTTTGGCATGGTGAGCTATCGTCCGCATAACGTGCCGTTTGTAGCGCTGGGCGCCGGCCTGCTTTGGTTTGGCTGGTTTGGCTTTAACGGCGGCAGCGAGTTTAAGGCCGACGCCGTGGCGGC
>CABQMC010000338.1 GCA_902465115.1 uncultured Collinsella sp. | reverse complement strand
GGACCTCGGTTGGGTTCTATCCCTTTGGCAGTCGCTTCGCTCCTGCCCGCCTTGGTTGTGAGGGCGGTTTGGCGTTGGAACGGTTCTTTCTGATATATGCTGGTTGCGGCTCTTCTTTTGGGAGGAGTCGCTTTTTTGTTGCTAGGAGGTTGGCCCGTGGTTGATGGGGAGAATCGTTCTGAGCTGCTTGCTGCGGATTGGAATGGCGAATGGATGCGTCTGCAAGCTGATCGGCGGCGGGCTGATGATTCTTTTGAGTGGGATAAGCGGGCTCGGCATTTTCGGCCGCTTGAGACTGCCCCTTATGCTCGGGATTTTATGAAGCTGTTGGCGCTTGAGCCAGACGAGTCGGTGCTTGATATGGGGTGTGGGGCTGGGTCGATTGCTATTCCGCTTGCTCAGGCTGGGCATTCCGTGATTGCTGCCGACTTCTCTCCTGCCATGTTGGGCACGCTTGATGCCGGCATTGAGTATTACGGGCTCGAAGATCTTATTACGCCGCTTGAGCTTGCTTGGGATGATGATTGGGATTTGGTTGGACCGGTCGCGAAAGCGGTGGATGTTGCCTTTGCCAGTCGCTCTGTCACCACGACCAACCTAAAAGGCGCGCTTGCCAAGCTCGACCGCACGGCTCGCCGGCGTTGTGCTGTCACGATGGTCGCCAACTCCAGCCCGCGCTACGACCTGCACGTGATGAACGCCATCGGCGCCTCGGTTACCTGCAGTAATGGCTTTGTGTACGCCTTCAACATCCTCATTCAGATGGGTGCGTTGCCGCAGGTTACGTACTTTGAATCGCCTCGTCGCGATACCTTCGATAGCCTTGAGGCAGGTGTGGCAGACTTCTCCCGTATGCTTGAGCATGGCAACGAGGATAAGGTCGACCGTCTGCGCGACTACATCGCCCAGCACATGATCGAGAATCCCCATGCCGGTGAGCCGGGCTCCAAGGGCGTGCCGCAGGGGCGCTATATGCTCGATCATGTCCGCAAGGTTCGTTGGGCGTTTATTGCATGGGAGCCGGTCTCTGCGCCCAGCTCATAGCCTGTTCGCAGCCCGCACCGCCCACTCACTCGGCATCCGCATTCTTTTTGAACTGGGTAAACGCGCTCCACACCACGCCGTTCCTGCGCTATCGTGGGACAGCTCACGTAGATTAAGGCCCCGTCGCGGGGCGCCCCATACATAGAAAGCGAGAACCCATGGCACTGACAGGAGCACAGGTCAAGCAGCTTCGCAGCATGGCCCATCACCTCAACCCCGCCATCATCATCGGCAAGTCCGACGTCAACGAGGGCACCGTCGAGCAGACGGTCGCCTACCTGGAGAAGCACGAGCTCGTTAAGTGCTCCGTGCTCGATGGCTCCAGCCTTTCCGCCCGCGAGGCCGCCGAGGAGCTCGCCGAGCGTTGCCACGCCGAGGTCGTCCAGGTCATCGGCCGCAAGTTCTCACTGTATCGCGAGTCCTCGCGCAAGGACATCGAGAAGATCAAGCTCGTCTAAGAGCCAATGATCCGGCGATCCAACACATAGCAAGCTTACGGGTGCCCAAGTACTTCGGGCGCCCGTTTTTTATCGCTCGACCAGCACGCGATTGAGCCGCCCCTCCACCAAGCGCTCGTATAGACGCCGCGTCTCGGGCTCGGGCACGCCATTGACCTGCTCCCTCAGGTGGTGCATATGCCCGCTGTACAGCTCGACGATATCGCGCCGCCGCCCCGCCGCACTGTAGACGCGCATGGCGCAGCGCA
>CABQMC010000337.1 GCA_902465115.1 uncultured Collinsella sp. | reverse complement strand
GTTCTGGCGCTGCTGGGCGGCGACGGTCGCTAGCCGCGCGCGGGGCGGGACTGCTGGAGTGGGCAGGACGGTCGACGCATTTTGGCCCGACCGCTTGCCTGATCCGTTATGTGTTCATTTGCAATGCCGTGGATGGTTTGTCTGCCTTTGGGCATAAGAACCATCAAGAACATTGGCACATCAGCAAAGGAGAACATCATGGCGAAATTCTTTAAGGACCCCGACGGCAAGCTCATCGCTGCCCTTGGCGACGACGTTGCGACCCCTGCCGGTTGCACGGAACTGACCGCAAACACTGAGGACGCGGCGCACGAGAAGCACGTGCCTGTTGTCGAGACCGAGCGCGACGGTCACGTGATTCGCGCACGCGTTGGCTCGGTCGAGCACCCCAGCCTGCCCGAGCACTACATTGAGTGGATCGCCCTTGAGGCCGAGGGTCGCTTAGAGGTTCATTACCTTGAGCCCGGCATGAAACCCGCGACGTTTTTCGCGGGCGGCTCCAAGACCGGTACCGTCTATGCCTACTGCAACCTGCACGGGCTGTGGTCCGCGACATTCTAGGAGCGCGTCCCCGCTCGGGGTATCATAGCTAGCATATGCACATGCAAGCGCCGGCTGCATTATGCGGCCGGCGCTTTTACTACGATTTCGATGGTTTACGACGGAAAGGGCTGAGCCATGAAGCTCGCGCTTGCACAGATCGATATGCGCCTGGGTGATATTGAGGGCATTTGCGGCCGCATCGAGGACCAGGCTCGTCTGGCCCACGAGCGCGGTGCGCGCGTGCTGTGCGTTCCGGCTCCGCTCTTTATGGGCGCTATGCCCGGTGGCCTGGTGGGCGCTGCTTGCCGGCTTGACTGGTGTCGCCGAGCGTATCCAAGAGCTTGACATGATCTGCATCGTGCCCGCGGCGGTTTCGTTTGAGGGCCAGCCGCTGCTCGACTACATGATGCTCAAGGACGGTCATGTGGTGCCGGCGCGTTCGAGCATTGCCCTGCAGCGTGGCGAGAACAACGACACACGTTGGGCGCCGCCGGTGTTCGACGTGGACGGCGTGCGCATCGCCGTGATTTTTGACTTGGACCGCGAACTCGAGATGCTGCCGACCGGTGTTGACCTCATTGCGTATTTCCAATTCAACGCGTTTGACATGACCGACCGCGAGACTGCCGCCATTGCTGCCGTTCGCAGCGGCGCCTACCGCAAGATCGCATCCAAGCGCAGCGTGTGGTTTGCCTGCATGGCGCCGGTCGGTGCCTATGACGAGTCGGTGTATACCGGCGGTTCGTTTGTGCTCGACGACTGCGGTCGCGTGGTGGCCCAGGCGCCGTGTTTTGAGGAGAGCCTGCTGGTTCAGGAGATTCAGCGCGGCGTGATGCTCGATGCTTTGGAGGACCACGAACTGCCCGAGTTCCGTTCCGAGGAGTGGTTGTGGCAGGCGCTGGTGCTCGCCGTGCGCGACAACGCCCGAGCCCACGGTGCGTCGCGTGCTGTGGTGGCACTCGAGGGTGACTTGCCGTCGTCTTTGCTGGCGGCGCTGGCCGTCGACGCTCTGGGCCCGCGTAATGTGATTGGCCTGGTGCTGGGGCGCAACCGTATCTTTACGCCGGCGCAGGAAGAGGCCGAGGCTGGCCGCTGCGCCGCCGTCCGCGCCATCGCCGAGCGTCTGCACATTCGCACCGTCGAGCGCGATGCACCGGATGCGGCGCGTGTGCTCGATCGCGACGTGTCGGCGGGCGATGCCGAGCGCC
>CABQMC010000336.1 GCA_902465115.1 uncultured Collinsella sp. | reverse complement strand
AGTCGCCTCACCGACACCACCGTCGGCAGCGGCTGCACCATCGATGAGACCATCGCCATCGAGGCCGTCATCGAGAACGGCGTCGACTGCGGCCCGCGCGCCTACCTGCGCCCGGGCACCCACATGCTCGACGGCTCCAAGGCCGGCACGCACGTGGAGATCAAGAAGTCCACGATCGGCGAGGGCTCCAAGGTGCCGCACCTGTCCTACATCGGCGACACCACCATGGGCTCCGGCGTCAACGTGGGCGCGGGCTCCATCACCTGCAACTACGACGGCGTGCACAAGCACAAGACCGTCATCGGCAAGGACGCCTTCATCGGTTCCGACACCATGATGGTCGCGCCCGCCCAGATCGGCGACGGCGCGCTCGTGGCCGCCGGCTCCGTCATCACCGAGCCGGTCCCGGCCGACGCACTTGGCCTGGGCCGCGCCCGTCAGGTAAACATTGAGGGCTGGGCCGCCGATTATCGCCGCCGTCTGCACGAGGACGACGAGGTATAACGTTTTACCAAGCATCTAAGGAGCTGTTCCCATGGGGGCGGCTCCTTTTTCTATCGTGACCTGCGCAACCGGATGAGTGGTCGGTTCGTGTCCGTTGACGGTAAAGACGTTATCAAGACTCGATAAACCCCGCCGCGCGGTTACAATGCAACAAGGCATCTATATGGCATTCGATGTATAAAGGAGAAGGGTAATGCCGATTAATGATCCCGAGAAGTCGGAGAATATGCGCAAGTCCATCCGCGTGTATTCCGGTTCCTCCAACCGTCCCCTCGCTCAGAAGATTGCTGAGTACCTTGGGGTCGAGCTTTCGGGCCTTACGCTAAAGCAGTTCGCCAATGGTGAGATTTACGCCCGCTACGACGAGACCGTCCGCGGCGCCGACGTCTTCCTGATTCAGTCCGTGGCCGGCGGCAACGTCAACGACATGCTCATGGAGCTGCTCATCGCCACCGACGCTGCCAAGCGCGCATCCGCCCGCTCCATCACTGCCGTTATCACCCACTACGGCTATGCCCGCCAGGACCGCAAGGCCGGCCCGCGCGAGCCCATCACCGCCCGCCTCGTCGCCAACCTGCTCGAGCGCGCCGGCGTCAACCGCATCATCACCCTCGACCTGCACCAGGGCCAGATTCAGGGCTTCTTCGATATCCCGGTTAACCACCTGTCCGCGCTGCCGCTGTTTGGCCAGTACTACAACGACATGCACTTCGACACCGACAACCTGGTTGTCGTCTCCCCCGATGTGGGCCGCGCCAAGGCCGCCAAGAAGCTGTCCGACATGCTCGGCTGCGACCTGGCCATCGCCCACAAGGGCCGTCCGCGCCACAACGCCGCCGAGGTCATGGGCATCATCGGTGACATCAAGGGCAAGACCTGCATCATCAACGACGACATGATCGACACCGCTGGCACCCTGTGCGCCAACGTCAAGGAGCTCAAGGCTATGGGCGCTGGCGACATCTACGTCTGCGCCACCCACGGCATCTTCTCCGGTCCGGCCATCGAGCGTCTGAACGACGCCCCGATCGTCGAGTGCCTCGTCACCGACGCCATTCCCGTCGAGGTCGGCGGCAAGATCAAGACCATCTCGGTCGCCGAGGAGTTCGCTCAGGCCATCTCCGCCGTTTACCACGAGGAGCCCGTCTCCACGCTCGTCGGCGGCGACTTCGCACTGTAATCGCATCGTCCTTGTAACCCGGCGCATCGCCGTCGGAACAGAAGAAACCCCCGCGCTCCCCCTTGCTTCGCAAAG
>CABQMC010000335.1 GCA_902465115.1 uncultured Collinsella sp. | reverse complement strand
TTAAATGCTACGAGCATTTAACAGGTCTCAGCGTAAAGCAAATTCCGCCCCACCACATCCGAAAGGAGACCAGCTATATGAAGTCAAGGGCTAAACCGTAGGTTTTCGAGAACAGTTAATTGTCCGAACGTTGCAGCTTGAGAACCGAATATCGAATGCTTTCCGGGCATGGCGAAGCAGGCGGCGGGGCCGCCTCCGATGCCCTTTGGCTTGGATCGCCCTATTCCCTCCCCGGGTCGTACGGGACCTGGTCGCGCATCACCGCGAACACGATGTGGCACAGCTTCCTCGCCACGGCCGTGACGGCCACGCGGTGGGGCTTGCCCTCGGCGCGCTTCCTGTCGTAGAAGGCGCGCAGCCCCGGGTCGTACTGCCTGGCGCGGTTGGCCGCCAGCCACAAAGCGCGGCGAAGGTACGGCGAGCCGTGCTTGGTTATGGGGCCGCCGCCGCTGTCGAACCGCCCGGACTGGCTCACCGACGAGTTCAGCCCGGCGTAGCTCACCAGGGCGGGCGCGTTGCGGAAGCGCGACACGTCGCCTATCTCGGAGACTATCTGGGCGCCCGTGACGTAGGACACCCCGGGTATCGTCAGCACGAGCGGCTCGACCTCGTCGAGCAGGGACCTCAGCCTCGCCTCGACCCCGGCGCACTCGGAATCCGCGAACTCGATCTGCCTTATCAGGGACTTGACCTGGAACGAGGCCGCCTCCTGGCCGAGCCTCACGCCGATCGACGACTTGGCCGCGGCCTTGATCTTCGCGGCGTAGCCGGACGACTTGCCGCCGCGAGTCGGCGCGCCTGCGCGCCAGCTCGAAGGGCAGCGGGGACTTGGACAGCACCGCGCGGCTGCCGGCCCCGAACATGTCCGAGAATATCCCGGCGTACTCGGGGAAGTGGGCGTCCATCAGGCATATGCACTGGGTCTTGAGCTCCGCCACCATGCCGCGCAGCGACTGCAGGTAGCGCGACAGCGACCTCAGCGACGCCATCTCGTCGGTGGCGAGCCTGGTCTCGTCGTACTGGCCTATGCGCAGCGCCTCGGCTATGAGCCCGGCGTCGACGCGGTCGTTCTTGACCTTGTCGAGCCCCTTGAGCTTGCGCACCGCCTTGACCTGCATGGGGTTTATCACGGCGACCGAGTAGCCTCGGGCGACGAGGAACGAGTAGCACGCCATCCAGTAGTGGCCGGTGGCCTCCATGCCCACGACGACGTCGGACGGCGACCCCGAAAGGCCCTCGAGCCACGCGACGGCCCTCTCGAGCCCGGCCTCGGTGTTCTTGAACGGCATCGGCGGGCACATCTCCGCCCCGCGCTCGTCGACCGCCCCTATGACGTGGTCCGTCTTGGCGATGTCCACACCCGCGTAGATCATTCCCGGCTCCCTTCTGCGATGCGGCGGGGCCTGCCCGAGCGCCCGGGACCGCAACCTCCCAAAAGAGATCCGAGGTGGCGCGTCGCCCCTCATCCAGCTAATTCGCGGCCTTTCCCGAACGGGGCAGGATGCCACTCTCCTTTGCGAGGTCGCACCCGTCGCCTCAGCCGTCATGTCGGCATCCCTGCCCGCCAGAGTCTGCATTGCATCTGAAAGCATTCGATATTCGGCTCCCAAATGCAACAACTAAAAGATAGGAGCCCTCATGGATATCAAAGTGATAGACGAAAACCGCTCGCCCATCGAGTGCGTGGTGTCGCTTTCCGCCGAAGAAACCGCTGTGCTCGCGCGCGGCGCCTGGATTCGCATGGCGCGCCTGCTGAAAACTGACGATGAGCATGTGCGCGAAAAGGTC
>CABQMC010000334.1 GCA_902465115.1 uncultured Collinsella sp. | reverse complement strand
CTATCGAGTAATTCACACTTGGTTTGATTCGATTGTGAACGCGCAGCTAGGACGGAAAGCAAAGGAAGTTCTATGGAAACAGAGGATGCTGTCTGTTTGATAACTTCGATTGCCCTGATTCTTCTTTCAATCCAATACAGAAGAGGAAGATGGCTCAGCTCAATTGCTGGATATGATGTCACAAAAAGGGAGAGCGGGATTGATATACGCCCTTACGCAAAGTTGATTTCTTCTGTGACGTTATGGATGGGGCTGCTGTTTTTCTTGTGGGCGGTAGAGGGCTGGGTACGCGATTGGAATACCAGTGTTTTTGAAGTTTTGGTTCTACTTCTGTTCAGCTTGGCCTCTTTGTCGTTCGTGCGGTTCGTTAGGTTTGTGTTTATGAGGCGATAGACAGCGGAAGCGGGATGGACGACAAAATGGACCAATACAGCCAATTGTCAAAAGAAGTTGATAGGGTTGGCTTAACAGATTTACTCGACGGCATATCCGTGGCGGGGGATAGGTTTTATGTTGTTGAGCACTTATTTGCATCGGGTAAAGGAAACCAAGAGTATCGAAAACGGTGCCCCCGGGCCCCGGGAGGGACTGCAGGGGTGTTCGGCTAACTGTGGGTACGACCTATTTGCTCAATGTGTTCGCCTGAGATCGGAAAATAACCATCATGCGCCCCACGACGCTAGTCCAGCTTGGTGCCCGGTACCTGTACTGCCTCTTTAAGCAACGCTTTGAGCTCGTTCAAAATGGAAACGGGCTGTCGATCGACAGCGTCCAGATGGAGCGTGGCCACGCGAATGGGCGGCTGATATTCAAGCGAGCCGATGAGCACGGGAGAACCCAGGAACCGTTCGATGTCGCTTGCGATCTCGTCGATTGCCTCGGGGCCGAGCTCATCGAAGAGTGCCACGAACGTTGGCCCCGTCGAGCGGAACAGGCGACCCTTGCCGCGCGAACAATCCATGAGGCACGCTGCGCTTTCGGCGAGCACGCGGTCGCCCGCATCAAAGCCAAAGCGGGCGTTGACCTCGGCGATATCGTCAACCTTAATGGCAATAAAGCCTGCCTCGCGCGCCACGCGGCGCATTTCGCCAATGGCGCTGACCAGGGCGTGGACATCGCCCAGGCCCGTTACCGAGTCAGTCGTATCCGCCAGGCTGCGGTTGATGATAATGCCCACGTACATGTTAGGCTCGGTATCGGTGCCGTCCAAGCGGTAGCCCGTGCAGTCGCAAAGCGCGTACGCTCCGGTAGCATCCATAACGCGGTACTGCATGTAGTGGAAGTGCCACATGCCGTTTATCACCATGTCGAGCTCGGCGCGTACGTTGTCGCGGTCCTCGGGGTGGACGCGGGCGAGCCACATGTCGAGTGAGTTAAAAGGGTGCTGGGAGGGCAGGTCAAAATCGCGCACGGCGTTAACCGACCATTGTGATTCGCCCGTATCGAGGTTAAGGATGAACGGATAGCGCGTCTCGGAGCTCATGGAGATCGCTTGGAACACCCGGTCGTTGCAAGGAAGCTGATCGACGATTGGGCGTTGCGGCGCGTCATTGTCTTTCGGTTGCTGCACGCGGTGCATGAGCTTGTAGCGATACATTTTGCGATCGGCATCCATCGTCATCTGGCGACGCGTGTCGCCGGCGAGCGGGTCGACGCGCGAGCAGCCAAAGCTAAAGCTGCCGATCATGGGCGCCTTGCCGCCTGAGCTCGCCTCGATCAGCCCGGTACGTACCTGCTCCAAGCGCTGCTCGAGTTCAGTCTCGTTTGCGGAGAGCGAGATGAGCACAAAC
>CABQMC010000333.1 GCA_902465115.1 uncultured Collinsella sp. | reverse complement strand
GGCGGTGATGCCCTGGCCACGCTTGGGTTCTATAACGGTCCGCGTCCTAGCGATCGGCGAGCGGCTTGTACTCCAGCGGCTCGATAACCGGGCGATACGCGGGACGGATGATGCGGTGCGCGCAGAAGAGCTCTTCCATGCGGTGCGCCGACCAGCCGGCCATGCGGGCAACGGCGAACAGCGGCGTAAAGAGCGTCTCGGGCACGCCGAGCATCTTGTAGATAAAGCCCGTGTACAGGTCGATGTTGGCGCAGATAGGCTTGGTCATGCCGTGGTCGCGCATCACCTGCGGTGCCAGGCGCTCGATGCGCTCGATGAGCGCGAACTCCTCGCCCAAGTCCTTCTTGGCGGCAAGCGTGCGCGCGTAACGGCGGCACACCTCGGCGCGCGGGTCGCTCAGCGTGTAGACGGCGTGGCCCATACCGTAGATGAGGCCCGTGCCGTCGAAGGCCTGCTTGTCGAGGATCTTGCCCAGGTAGGCTGCGACCTCGTCCTCGTCCTCCCAATTGGAGACATGCGCACGGATATCCTCGTGCATGGACACGACCTTGGCGTTGGCGCCGCCGTGGCGCGGACCCTTGAGCGAGCCGATAGCCGCGGCGTAGGCGGAATACGGGTCGGTGGCCGAGGAGGACAGCACGCGGCAGGCAAACGTGGAATTGTTGCCGCCGCCGTGCTCAGCGTGCAGCATGAGCATCACGTCGAGCAGCATGGCTTCGTCGCGGGTGAACGCCATGCCGCCGCGCAACACCTGCAGGATGGTCTCAGCGGTGGAGAGGCCGGGTGTGGGGTGCGGTACGTGAACCTCGGAGCCGCGGCGCTTGGCGACCGAGGCCATATGCGCGAAGGCGGCGATGCGGGGGAGACGGGCGAGCATGGAGATGGCGACGTCGATTTCGTGCTCGGGTGTAATGGCGTCGGGCTCGGCGTCGAAGGCGTAGAGCAGCAGCACGGCGCGCTGAAGCACATTCATGATGCTCGACGACACCGTGGTCATGGGGAACTCGCGGACGTATTCGTCGCTCAGATGCCTAAAAGCACCCAGGCGTTCGCAAAAACCGTCGAGTTCCTCTTTGGTGGGCAGCGAGCCCGTGATGAGCAGGTAGGCGACCTCTTCGTAGCCATAGCGATCCTCGGCCTGGGCGTTGTTGACCAGGTCTTCGATGCTGTAGCCACGAAGCGTGAGTTTGCCCTGATCGGGCACGACCTTTCCGTCGACCTTGTTGTAGCCATGCACATCCGAGATACGGGTGAGACCCGCGACCACGCCCGAGCCGTCGGCATTGCGCAGGCCGCGCTTGACGTTGTGCTCTACGAACAGGCCCTCGTCGTACGGGTCGGTCGGCAGGCCGTGGTAGAGGTTTTCGCTTTCGGGCGAAATCTGACGGCTCGCCTCGTAATCCAAGACCAGGCGGCTCAGGTGATCGTCGAAGCGGTAGTAGATTTTCTTGGCGTCGTAGGCCATGCGCGCTCCTCTCCGGTCCGCTTTGGGGCCGCGCGCTTGGACGATATGACGTCAAGCTGCCCCGAGCGGCTTGTTCGCTACAGGCGGTACATAAAGTTAAAGACGTCCTCGCGCTGGATGGACACGTTGACGCCCGAAAGCTCGCCGGCCTCGGCCAGCGCCTTCTGCAGCTCGGCGAAGTCGAGCTTGGACTCGGCGGTGTCGGCCAGCATGGTCATGGTGAAGATGTCCTCGATAATGGACTGCGTGATGTCGCGGATGTCGACGTTGGCCTCGCCTAGGACACGGGTGACGCCGGCGACGATGCCGGGGCGGTTCTTGCCAAGGACGGT
>CABQMC010000332.1 GCA_902465115.1 uncultured Collinsella sp. | reverse complement strand
CGACACTGTTAAGCTTGAGGGCAAGGGCTTCCATGCGCTTGTTGCCCAGGGTGACCATGTCGACGCGGGCCAGCCCCTCGTCGAGGTCGATTTCGACGCGGTCCGCGCCGCCGGCTTCGATCCCACGGTCTTCGTTATCGTGTGCGAGCGCTCGGAGAACTCGACTCTTCGTGAGCATGCTTCCGGCCCTGTTGCTGTTAAAGAGCCTGTCGTCTGGCTTTCCGAGTAAATTCTTGTGGTGGGTACCGTGGTTATCAAGCGAGTTTTTAACAACAACGTCGCAATGGTCACTTCGGACGATGGCTCCGAGCTCATCGTCATCGGCCGAGGCCTCTGCTTTGGCCGTCATGCCGGCGATGCCATCGACGAGGCGTCGATCGAAAAGACCTACGCGTTGCAGGAGGGAACTTCTCAGGACTCGCGTACGATTGACCGCTTGGCACATCTTTTGGAGTCCATCCCCACCGTCAACCTCGTGATTGCCGAGGACATTGTTCAGATGCTCCGTCGAGAGCTCAATGTTGATATCAACGACAAGATTCTCATTGCTCTCGCAGATCATATCAGCCTTGCTTTGGAGCGTGAGCGCAAGGGCGTCTCCTGTGAGAATCCGTTGCTGCTCGAGATCCAGCAGTTCTATCGCAAGGAGTATGCACTTGCGGGCCGTGCGCTGCAGATTATCAAGGAGTATATGGGCATCCAGATGAGCGAAGAAGAGCAGGGTTTTATTACGCTGCATATCGTCAACGCCACCATGTCGCAGCGCTCTGACCGTCTGATTGTTTCGGTCCAGCTTGTTCGCGACGTGCTTGCGATTGTTTCTGAGCGCTATTCTACGACCCTCGATAACACCTCGCTGCCTTACGAACGCTTCGTTCGTCACCTGCAGTTTTTCGCACAGCGGGCGCTTGACCCCACGGCCGGGCAAATCAATGGCGACGCGCTGTTCCGAATCGATGAAACGGCGTATCCGTGCGCATTCTCGTGCGCGGACGCCATAGCCGCCCACCTGTCGTCTACCTATAACGTTGTCGTTACCGATGCCGAGAAGAGTTATCTCGCATACCACATTGTTAACCTGCTTGGAGAACCTGGTCTCTAGGCATAACGTGCCCACACATCGATTGGTATAAGGCAAGGCTTACGGTCTTGCCCAGGGCACATCTGTCTTAATTTGCGGAAAAGGAAGGGGAGTACCGCTATGACCGCAAAAAAGAAGTTCAATTTCAAAGCGCCGTTGGAGGTGTTCGCGAAGTCGATCGTCCAGCCGATGATGTATCTCTCGGTTGCCGGCATCCTGCTCATCGTGGGCATCATTCTGACCAACAAGACCATCTGCGCTTTGGTCCCCGTACTGGGCTCCGGTCCGTTCCAGCTTGTGGGCGCCGTTGTCTATCAGTCGCTGATGTTTATCATCAACAACCTCTCGATTCTGTTCTGCGTGGGCATCGCCGGCGCTATGGCAAAGAAGAACAAGGGCCATGCTTCGCTGATCGCCCTGATGTCGTTCTTCCTGTTCCTGCAGGCTAACAACATCGTGCTCAACGCCACCGGCTCTCTTGCCGATGCGAGCGGTATGCTCGGCCTTACCGGAACCGGCCAGGCCACCGTTATGGGCATCCAGGTACTCGATACCGGCGTATTTGGCGGCATCATCCTCGGTTGCATCACCGGTGCTGTGTTCAACAAGTACTCGAACAAGCAGTTCCCCATTGCCCTTTCGATGTTCTCGGGCGTTCGCTTTCCGTTCCTGATTATGATCATCATTTCCTGGATCATGGGTGCTGGCTTCTGCATCGTTTGGCCTCCGG
>CABQMC010000331.1 GCA_902465115.1 uncultured Collinsella sp. | reverse complement strand
CACAAAGGCTGGGTGCACCCCCGACCACGCTCCGCAGGTGAGCACCGCGTCGCCCTTTTCCTCCGCCTCGTTAAAGAGCGCAAAGTCAAAGCTGTCCACGTCGATCACGTCAACGCCGCCGTCGGCCAGAAGGTCGATGCGCAGACTGTCCATTGCGTCGTTGCCGTGGCGGAGCACGCGCAGGCGCATGCCCTCTAAGTCGGCAACCGTGATGCGCGTCTTGCGCGCCAGCGGGCTCGTACGCGGCAGGTCGATATAAAACGGCACGTTAACGATGCGGAGCTTTTGGCAGGCATCACCCCAGCGTGGGGTCGAAAAACTCGACTGCACTACATCCACCTCGCGACCAAGGCTGCGCATGACGGATTCGCGCTCGTCATAGAGGTCGCTTACCGGCACGATCTCAAATCGCAGCGACGGTTCCAGATCGTGAATGTCCGACCACATCGACAGCGTTTGGCGTCCCGGGCACATCATCGACACGCCCAGACGCACGGCACCGCCATCGCCCGCCGCGCGTCTGGCACGGCGCAGCGCGTCCTCGGACTGCCGCATGATCGACCGCGCGTCGTCCACCAGCAGGGCGCCGGCCGGCGTCACCTTGACACCCGAGTGCGAGCGCTCGAACAGCGTGATGCCGAACTCGGCCTCGAAGCCCGACACCTGCTTGACGAGTGCCGGGGTCGACACGCGCAATTTTGCCGCCGCACGCGAGAAGCTTCCCAGCTCCGCGGCGGCCGATATGGCCTCAAGTCGTCGATCGTACACGTCAATCTCCCGTTTTCGCGTCTGTGGCCACATGATGCCACAGGGGGTTGTTTTCGCAGATCACGCGCTCAATTGAGAAAAACTGCATCGCACGGTATAAACCTATGGTTAACGCCATTCTAACAAATATGCAATTCACCTGTGCAAATGCAAAGCATACGATAACCAGCGAAAACCACGTGGGTCGATTAATGGGAGCGACCCACCGGGAGGCACAAGAAGGGAAGTTCCTATGAGCAATTGGCTTAAGCTCGAGGGCGATGTCTGCGCCGTGACTGGCGCGCTCGGCGGTATGGGCGTCGAGATTTGCCGCGAGTTCGCCCGCAACGGCGCCAACGTCGTCCTGCTCGACCTGGACGAAGAGAAGGTCAAGGCCGCTGCCGCCGACCTCGCCGCTGAGTTTGGCATCCACGCCGAGGGTTACAAGATGAACGCCACCAACGAGGCCGAGGTTCAGGCTGCCGTCGACGCCACCATCGCCGACTTCGGCCGCGTCGACGTTCTCGTCAACACCGCCGGCATCCTGCGCTTCGCCGCCATGGAGGACCTGCCGCTGAGCGACTGGGAGCAGGTGCTCAACGTCAACCTCACCGGCTACTTCATCACCTCGCAGCGCTTTGGTCGCGAAATGATCAAGGCCGGCCAGGGTCGCCTGGTGCACATCTCGACCGTTGCCAGCCACTCCCCCGAGACGTTCTCGGGCGTGTACAGCTCCACCAAGGCCGGCGTCAACATGATGTCCAAGATGCTCGCCGCCGAGTGGGGCCCCTACGGCGTCCGCTCCAACTGCGTCGAGCCTTGCTTCGTTAAGACCCCGATGTCGGCCAACTTCTACGCCGACCCCGAGGTCGAGAAGAGCCGCAGCCGTCTGATCGCCACGCGCCGCATCGGCGAGGTCAGCGATATCGCCAACGCCGTCATGTTCCTGGCGTCCAAGCGCTCGGACTTTACCACCGGCGACGCCATCAAGGTCGATGGCGGCTTCTCCAACATGATGGGCGACCTCACCGCCAAGCCCGGCGGCCGTCGCGCCTATGCCGACAACTACC
>CABQMC010000330.1 GCA_902465115.1 uncultured Collinsella sp. | reverse complement strand
AATCCAAAGTGCTTCGCGGCGTTGTAGATGCCGTCGTCGTCCACGGCGGTCGTTACGTAGGTCGCTGCGGCCTTCACGGTCTCCTGCGCGTTGCCCATGGCCACACTTGTGCCCACGGCCGAGAACATCGACAGGTCGTTCTCGCCGTCGCCAAAGGCAATCGCCTCGCTCGCGTCGATGCCCAGGCGCTCCAACGTCGCCGCCACGCCCAGGTCCTTGCCGCCGTTAGCGGGAATAATGTCGCAGAACAGGTCACACCAGCGCGTGGTGAGCGAATGCGACACGGCATCGGTCACGATATGCTCGTCGGCCGGGTCCACAAAGGCGCAAAACTGGTAGACCGGCGCGTCAAAGGCGTGCTCAAACGGCTCCTCGTGGTAGACGATTCCCGCGTTGCTGCCAGCCGTCACCACGCGCTCGGACAGGCGGTTCGCAAACGAGTTCTCGCCCTGCATGCACAGCGAGTCGTAGCGCCCCTGCGCCACCTGGTCCACAATCACCGCGACGTCGTCCGGATCGATCGGGCAGCTGCGGTAAACCCCCTCGGCATCAAAGCAGTGCTGGCCCGAGAGCGTAATGTACGCATCCCAGCCCAGGTCGAACAGCCAATCGGGCATCTGGTAGGTCGGACGGCCCGTGGCGATCACGCACGCGATCCCCTGCTCGTGAAAGCTGTCGAGCACCTGCTGCGCCGACGCCGGAATCCGATGGGTCTTAAAGCTCAGTAGCGTGCCGTCGATATCAAAAAACGCGGCTTTGATCATCCTCGTCTACTCCTCGCCCTCGAGCTTCTCGCTCGCCTCGAGCCACGCCATCTCCAGCTTGTCCATGGTGGCGTGAGCCTCGTCGATCTTTGCCTGCTGCTCGCCGAGCGCCGTGTAGTTGGTGGGATCGACCTGGGCCATCGCGACCTCGGCCTCCTCCACGCGGGCGCGCTGCGTCTCCATCTTGCGCTCGAGCGAGCTCACCTCGCGGCGGAGCTTCTGACGCTCGGCATTGGACAGGCCATTGGGCTGACCGCTCGACTTGGGCTTTTCGGCCGCAGCTGCCGCGGCACCGGTGTCGAACGCGCCGGTCTTGGCACTTGGTGCGCCCACAGGCTCGCCCTCGGCGGTAGCGTTGCACAGGCGCAGGTACTGGTCCACGCCGCCGGGCATATGCGTCAGGTGGCCGTCGAGCAGCGCCCACTGCTGGTCGGTCACGCGCTCCATAAGGAAACGGTCGTGCGTCACCAGGATCAGCGTGCCCGGCCAGCCGTCGAGCAGGTCCTCGACAATCGCGAGCATGTCGGTATCCAGGTCGTTGCCGGGCTCGTCTAGGATGAGCACGTTGGGCTCGTCCAGGATTGTCAGCAGCAGCGACAGGCGACGGCGCTGGCCGCCCGAAAGATCGCCGATGCGGCTCCAGAGCTGCTGCGTCGTAAATCCCAGGCGCTCGCAGAGCTTCTCGGGCGAAGTCTCCTTGCCGTCGATGACGTAGTACTTCTTATAGTTGCTGAGCACCTCGCGAATCGTGTCGCCCATGTAGGGCTCGAGCTCCTCGAGCTGCTGCGACAGTACGCCAAAGCGCACCGTCTGGCCGATCTTTACACGGCCGCGCAGGGGCGCGATCTTGCCCTGAATCACGTCAAGTAGTGTGGACTTGCCGGCGCCGTTCTCGCCCAAAAGACCATAGCGGTCGCCCGCACCAATGAGCCAGGTCACGTCGGTGAGCACCTGCTTGGGCGCGCCCTCGGTATCGGCATAGCCGGCGTCCACATCGACCACATCGATAACCTGCTTGCCCAGGCGGCTCACGGCGAGGCGCTTGAGCTCCAGCTCGTCACGCACGGGCGG
>CABQMC010000329.1 GCA_902465115.1 uncultured Collinsella sp. | reverse complement strand
GGAGTACGGCGTCGAGGAGATCGGCGACATCTGGGACGAGAGCCGCTGGCCAGAGGTCATGCCGTCCCTGGACTACCACGCCGACATCCGCGCCATCCGCACCGGAATGAAGGACATGGACGAGCTCGGCGCGGCGCAAGAGTACCTGGGGTACTGGCTGCCGGAGTCGACAGGCTCCGAGCCGCCCCTGCTCGAAGAGGGATCCTGGGAGAAATGCCTCGTGAAGTCCGCACCGCCCGAGCGCGGCGGGGACCGCATCGCGTATGGCGTCAAGTTCAGCCCCGACGGCGCCACGGTGGCACTCTCCGTGGCGGTCAGGCCCGCCGAGGGCGAGAAGACCCATGTCGAGCTCGTCGCCCTCAAGCCGACGTCGAGCGGTAGCGATTGGCTCTGCAGGTGGCTTGCCGAGAGGTCCGAGATTGGGTGCTCCGTGGCCGTGGACGGAAGATCCGGCGCGGGGACGCTCTGCAGCAAGCTCGACTCCGCCGGGGTCCCCAAGGGGTACGTCATCAGGCCTACCGCCGACCAGGCGGTCAGCGCCGCGACGCTCGCGCGCGACGGGGTCAGCACCCGAACGCTGACGCATATCGCCTCCCCGGCGCTCGACCTCTCCGCTACCACCTCCAGCAAGCGGGCCATCGGCTCGCAGGGCGGATGGGGCTGGGGCGGGGAGAACAGCGCCCCGATCGAGTCCGTCGGCCTCGCGCTTCTCGCGCTCTCCATCTCAAAGAGGGAACCGAACAGAAAACAGGAGGTCTGGTAATGGCAAACGAGATCCCGAGGTCCGTGGCGAACGCCATCGGCCTCCTGCCCGAGGACCGCGAGACGGTGCGAGCGCTTCTCGACCTCTATTATCGCAAGCTGACCCGAAACAAGCTCCGCGACAGGTACTACGAGATGCACCACAAGCGGTCGACGCGCTCGCGAATCGCTCGCAGTTCGACGGCTTCGTCTCCTGCGACGGCTCCGTGACCGAGCAGCTCGCGGGGATCGTGTCGCTCAACGGGATGAAGCGGCGCTACCGGAAGACGGTCAAGAGCGAGCTCAAGCACTCGTGCGCCTTCGTTGCCGTCACGGACGGGGCGGAGGAGGGCGAGGATCCGCGCCCGCTGGTCTCCATGTATCCCGCAACGTCCGCATCGGCCTTGTGGAGCGACCGCCTTAACCGAATCCGCGCGGGCATGGTCGTGGTCGACCGCGACCGTCGCGCCGACCGGAGGGCGGAACCCACATGGGTGAACGTTTACACCGATACCGCCGTGATCGCCATCGTCCGCGACGGCGGGAACGGCTGGCGACCTACTACGAGCACGGCATGGGCCGGTGCCTCATGGAGCCGCTCTGCCACGAGGCGACCGCCGACAGGCCGTTCGGAACCTCGCGTATCTCCCGCGCCGTCATGAACCTCACGGACAACGCGATGCGCGCGTCCGTCCGCACCGAGGTGGCCTCGGAGTTCTTCACGTCCCCGCAGAAGTTCCTGCTCGGCGCCGACAAATCGGCTCTCGATGGGATGAGCAAGTGGGACGCCTATATCGGCCAGATCTTCGCCATCAGCCGGGACAAGAACGGTGAGATCCCGTCCTTCGGACAGCTCTCGCAGGGCAGCATGCAGCCGCATTCCGACTACATGCGCATGCTCGCCGCGCGCTTCTCGGGCGAGACCGACGTGCCGATCTCCGAGCTCGGCATCGTCAGCGACAACCCGAGCTCCGCCGAGGCGATTTATGCCGCAAAGGAGCCCCTCGTCATCGACGCCCAGAACCTCAACGCCGACAACGGCGAGGCGCTCACGAACGTGGCGCTCATGGCCCTGGCGGTCGAGAACGGAACGGATTTC
>CABQMC010000328.1 GCA_902465115.1 uncultured Collinsella sp. | reverse complement strand
CCCCCGCCGATCGATTGAGCAAAACGATCTGATACTCAGACTCCAGTTTCTTAATTGCCGACGAGACAGCCTGTGGGCTCACGTGAACGGCGCGAGCCGCTTTGCGCACGCCGCCGTAGTTCGCTACCGCTTGAAGGTATTCGAGTTGAGAAAACTGCATAGGTTACTCCAAAGGCAGCCAAGGCGACGGGCCGTGCGTCCTCAGATGAGGTTCTCGCCCAGGTTCTTGCCGCCGAGGACGTGCATGTGGAAGTGCATGACGGTCTGACCGGCGTTGACGCGGAAACCGTCCTCCAGACCCTTGGCCTTGGCGACCTCCTGGATGGCGTGGGCCATGGCGCCCATGGTCTCGGCGGGCACGTTATCGGCGATGTCACTGTAGTGCTTCTTGGGGATCACGAGCGTGTGGACCGGCGCCTGGGGATTGAGGTCGTCGAACGCGATGACCTGGTCATCCTCGTAGACGACGGTCGAGGGGATCTCGTGGTTGGCAATTTTGCAGAAGATGCAATCACACATGGTTGGTTCCTTTCTCACAGACCAAGGCAATTATATTTGGTCGGGATGGTTAGAACGAGAGGTTGTCGTCCGTGTTGGCGGCTTCGCCGTCGGCGAGCACGTCGTTGCCGTCGACGTCCTTAAGAAGCACCGAGACCTTCTGCTCGGCATCGGACAGGCGGGTGCGCAGGCTCTTGAGGAGCTCGACGCCGCGGGTATAGCTCTCGAGCGACTCCTCGAGCTCCATATCGCCCGACTCCAAGCTGCGAATGATGAGCTCCAGCTCCTGCGAGGCCTGCTTGTACGTAAGCTGCTCGACCGGGGTCTTCTCTGCCATATCTGTTTCCTTTCCTAAAGGTTTATCGCTATGAAACGCGGCCTACTCGACCGTATCGACCGTTGCCGCAACGTTACCGTCTGCCATGCGCACGCGGATGGCGTCGCCCGGCTTAAAGGTCTTGGCGCTCGTAGCCACCCCATCATCGCTGTACGCGATGGAATAACCACGGGCAAGCACCTTGAGCGGCGACAGGGCATCGAGTGAGGCCGCCGCACGGCCCAAGTCGGACGCGGGTTTGCTGAGCATCGTGCGCCCCTGATGCTCCAGGCGGGAGCTTGCGAGCGTGAGCGCATGGCGCTTGCCATCGAGTCCTGAGGTGCTTGCGATCAAGCGCTCGGGCAGACGCTCGAAGTTGGAACGGAAGGCCCCAACCGAACGCGCTATGGCGCCGGACAGACGATCGGCAGTCAGGGCAAGCTCAGACTCGCGACGCTCGAGCATAAAAGTTGGGTCGTTGAGGCACGGGCGGCACGCAGCCGCATCGAGCGCATCGCCCAAGCGAGCCGTATAGGTGTCCCAGGCACGACGACCGCGCTGGTTGAGCATCTCCAGGTCGACCTGGGCCGACCCAATCATCGATGCCATCGCAGCACCCAGACGTTGATAGCGCGCCTCGAGCACATCGGCCAACTCCGTCATAGCCGGCGCCACCGATTCGGCCGCCGCCGTAGGCGTGGAGGCGCGACGGTCGCTCACCATGTCGCAAATCGAGGTATCGGGCTCATGGCCAATGCCGGTCACCACGGGCACGGGACAAGCCGCCACCGCGCGGGCAAGCTCCTCGTCATTAAAGGTCATGAGGTCCTCAAAGGAGCCGCCGCCGCGCACCAACAAAATACAGTCGGGCGCCGGCGTAATGGAAGCGGCGCGGCGCAGGCCCTCAATGAGCTCTGTCGGCGCACCCTCGCCTTGTACCTTGGCACCCACGCAGACGAGCTCGACGAGCGGGTTGCGACGACGCAATGTGCGCTTGACGTCGTCGATTACGGCACCCGAAAGCGA
>CABQMC010000327.1 GCA_902465115.1 uncultured Collinsella sp. | reverse complement strand
TCAAGGAGGCCCTGATTTCCTCCGAGCGCTTTGAGGTCCCTGGCTGGCTCGAGGTCGATATCGAGAAGCTGTCTGGTAACGTGCTCGCTCTGCCGACGCGTGAGCAGATCAGCGGTGATATCAACGAGCAGCTCATCGTCGAGCTCTACTCTAAGTAGTCCATCCGGGCTGCTGAGGCTGGAGGTAATACATGTCAGAATTCATTAGGCCTCAGGTTCAGGTCGAAGAGATCAACGAGACGTCTGCTCGTGTCTCCGTCGAGCCGCTCGAGCGTGGCTACGGCGATACGCTGGGTAACTCCCTTCGTCGCGTTCTTCTGTCCTCGCTCGAGGGTGCCGCCGTCGAGGCTATTCAGATCGATGGTGCGCAGCACGAGTTCATGACCATCCCTAACATGGTCGAGGATGTCACCGACATCGTCCTGAATGTCAAGGGTCTTGTCTTCAGGGCTCTCGGCACGACCGACGAGGCGACCGCCACCATTTCGGTTGACGGCCCCTGCGAGGTCACCGGTGCGGACTTCTTTATTCCGTCCGAGTTTGAGTTGGTCAACCCCGAGCAGCACATCGCTACGCTCACCGAGGGTGGCCATCTCACCATGAGCATGCGCATCGGCTATGGCCGCGGCTATGTTTCTGGCGAGGCCAACAAGCGCGACAACGATCCCATCGGTGTGATCCACGTCGACTCGCTGTACTCGCCGGTTTCCCGTTGCGCCAAGCTCGTTGAGGCTTGCCGTGTCGGTCAGCACACCGACTACGACCGCCTTGTCCTCGAGATCGAGACCAACGGCTCCATCGCCCCGCGCGACGCCGTGGTCCAGGCTGCCAATATCATCAACCAGCATATGGCCGCCTTTATGAACCTTGCCGAGACCCCCGAGGTCGAGGAGGAGGCTTCGATCTTCGCTCCCGAGGTCACCAACGACAACGCCGAGCTGGACAAGCAGATCGAGGATCTGGACCTTTCCGTCCGTTCTTACAACTGCCTTAAGCGCGCCAGCATTCACTCGGTCCGTCAGCTCGTTGAGTTCTCGGAGAACGATCTGCTCAACATCCGTAACTTCGGTGTTAAGTCGATCGAGGAAGTGAAGGACAAGCTTGAGTCCATGGGCCTGAGCCTGAAGGCTTAATGCTTCGCATATTTGAGGAGAAACTAGACCATGCGTCACAACGTTAAGAAGGGCCTGAAGCTCGGCACCGATGCGAGCCACACCAAGGCCATGAAGAAGAGCCTTGCTAAGGCCCTCTTCGAGAACGACCGCATCAAGACCACCGAGACCCGCGCTAAGGCGCTGCGTTCGGTCGTCGATCCGATCATCACCTGGGCCAAGAAGGGCGACCTGCACTCTCGTCGTCTGGCTATCGCCAAGCTCGGCGATAAGCAGCTCGTTGCCGAGATCTTCGACAAGGCTGCTCAGGGCATGTGGCAGGACCGCAACGGCGGTTACACCCGCATCATGAAGCTCGGTAACCGCAAGGGCGACAACGCTCCCATCGTTATCATGGAGCTCGTCACCGAGCCTTGCACGCCTAAGGCTAAGAAGGCTGCTCCGGCCCCCAAGAAGGCCGCTGCTCCCAAGAAGGTCGAGGCTGCCGAGGAGGCTCCTGCTGAGGAGACCGCTGAGTAGACAATCCGTCTGCATAGGCTATATTCGAGGGGTACGTTCGCGTACCCCTCTTTTTTTGTCGAAATGCCATTGCCTGTTTGTTGGGAGCGTCCATGACCGCGCCGTCTGATTTCAATTCGATTCCTGAGCTCGATGCCACGCTCGTTTTCCGCGTGGCCTACGATGGCTCGTCCTACAGCGGCTTTGCCGAGCAGCCCGGTCAGACGACGG
>CABQMC010000326.1 GCA_902465115.1 uncultured Collinsella sp. | reverse complement strand
AAGGCGTTGGTCGTGCCATAGATGATGGCCTGACCGCGCTGGGGGTCGCGGCCGAGCTCGCGCACCAGACCCTTGTCCACGAGCGACGCGATGACGCCGTCTGAGTTGACGCCGCGGATGCCCTTGACCACCTCGCGCGTTACGGGCTGGTGGTATGCGATGACGGCCAGGGTTTCGAGCGCCGCCTGCGACAGCTTTTGCGTGTCCCAGCTCAGCACGTAGGCCTCGACTACGTCGTGGTAGGCGGGGTGCGTAAACAGGCGCCAGCCGCCGGCGACCTCGCGCAGCTGAAAGCCGCGGTTGGCCTCCTCGTACTCAACCTTGAGCTCGGCGAGCAGTGACGCGCACTCGCCCGGGGCGATATCCAGCGCACCTGCCAGCGCGGGTGCGCTCACGGGGTCGCTCGACACCAGCAACAGTGCCTCGAGGGCGCCTTTGAGGCTGTTTGCCTCCAGCGTGGAAAGGGTTGACATGGTTGCCGCTCCTATTCGGTGAGCTCGGGGCCCTCGCCGGGCACGTAGGCCTCGGCGCCCTCGACGCGGTTGATGCGGATGGTTCCAAAAATCTCGTCCTGGCTCAGCGTGAGCGAGCCGCGCTTGGCGAGCTCGAGCATGGCCAGGAAGGTGACGACGAGCTGCTCGGTTGTGGCGTCGCCGTCCAGTAGCTCGCGGAAGGTGCAGGTTTGGTGCGCCATGGTAAAGCGGTCAACTGAGGCCACGGTCAGGTCGAGCGGCACGCGATGCGGCGCCACATGCTCGGCTTCCAGCAGGAAGGTCTGTCGCTTACCGTCTAGGTCGGCGCAGATGACGGCGAGACCGCGCAGGGTAATGCCGGCCAGATAGTCGGGCATGAGCCCCAAGAACTCGGGGTCGGGGCCGGCTACACGCGGGTGCATGCGGCTTTCGGCCTGCATGCGGGCACCGAGGGCCGCAGCCGCGCCCTTAAACTGCTTGTAGGCAATCAGACGCTGGATCAGGACCTCGCGCAAGGCGTCGCCGTCAAGCGTGCTGAGCTCCTCGAGGTCTTCGTCGAACTCGCCATCGTCGTCATCGACATTGCGCGGGGCCTCCTGCGGCACAAGAGAGGCAGCCTTGATGTCCAAAAGGGTTGCTGCGACCAGCAAAAAGTCGCTCGCCACGTCTAGGTCCAGCGCCTCGATGCGTTCGGCCTCGGCAAGGTACTGCTCGGCCACCTCGCTGATGGAGATGGCGCCGATATCTACTTTTTGGCGGGTTACCAGCTGCAGCAGCAGGTCGAAAGGTCCGCTGTAGACCTGCGTCGACACGCGATACGACATCTTCGACCTCCTTTGACGGCGCCTTCGCGGCGCGGTTTGGGTGCATGTTGCGACCGTTTTGCACGGTCGACCTGTTAGTTTACCTTAGATGCCGGCGATTGCGAAGTTAAGCAGCTGCTCAGCGAGCGGATACACGGTAACGTCGAAATAGCGACCGATTACGTCGATGCCGGTCCACATGGGCAGCAGGTACAGCACCAGGATGAGGATGGGCATGGCGTATTGCTGCAGATGGTAATAGTTGTTGAGCGCTTTGCCCTTGAGGAAGGGCACGATGATCGACGAGCCGTCGAGCGGCGGAATCGGGATGAGGTTGAAGAACGCAAGCGACAGGTTGACCACGATAAACGTGGCGCCAAAGTTCATGATTTGCGACGCCACAGCAAAGGACATGCTGGCGTAGAGGTTGCCATAGGCCAGGTGCATGAGGGCTGCAGCCAGGCACGCGAGCACGATATTCGATGCGGGGCCGGCTACGCTCACCAGGACCTCGTCGCGTTTGGGGTGCTTGAGGTTGTTGAGGTAGACGGGCACGGGCTTGGCGAAGGCG
>CABQMC010000325.1 GCA_902465115.1 uncultured Collinsella sp. | reverse complement strand
TCCTTGAGCACCACGCGCTCGGCCGTTGTGAGCGCCTCGATAAAGGCCTCGTACTCTTCCTTGTTGAGCGGGGCATTCAGATAGTCGCCACTCCCCTGCTCCTCGTAGCGCGACTGCGAGAACAGCACGTCCATATCGAGCGTCGAGGCATCGACAATCGGGGCGGCCGCGTCAAAGAACGCCAGGGCGTCACCACCGACAAGCTTCATGACCTCCTCGCTCAATGCCGGCGAGCACAAGGGACCCGCGGCGATAACCACATGACCCTCGGGGATCTGGGTGACCTCACCGTGGACGACCTCGATATTGGGGCGGGCGGCAACCTCGGCCTCGACGAGCTCGGAAAACTTGACGCGGTCGACCGCCAGGGCGCCGCCAGCAGGAACGGCCGCACGATGAGCGCAGTCGAGCAGCACCGAACCCATGCGCTCGAGCTCGGCCTTCAGCAGACCGGCGGCGGAATCGGGACGGGTCGACTTAAACGAATTGGAGCAGACGAGCTCCGCCAAGTGATCGGTATGGTGGGCAGGAGAGCTTACCTGCGGGCGCATCTCGCACAGCTTTACGGCGAACCCGCGATCTGCCAGCTGAATCGCGCATTCCGATCCCGCTAGACCGCCACCGATAACCGTCACCTGATCAAACAGCATCTGCAAACACCTTTCTAATTGACACGTTTTCCATTGTGACCGAAGGGCGTCTGGGCGTGAAGGGCAAACTTGGAGGGCGCATACCTTCCATCCATCATGCGCTCGATGAGGCCCTCGAGCTCGAGCGAGCCCAGGAGCTTGAGCACACCGACGGCATCGAGGGAGACGAGTGTGGCGATGTCTTCAACCTTGAGCGGCGAGGCGATGAGGGCATGCATCACAGTCTGCTGTGTGGCATCCAGGTCGGCGATGCCGGGCGCATCGGGACGCGAATAGCGCAGGGTACCGTAGATTCGAGAGATGGCCATCTCGATGGACTCCTCGTCAATAATGCAGCAGGCCCCGTTGGCAATGAGGTAGTTGGTCCCGCGCGACTCGGGCGACAAAATGGAGCCCGGTACCGCAAGCAGTTCGCGCCCCAGGTCCATGGCGGCCTCCGCCGTCGAGAACGTGCCCGAAGGCATGCCGGCCTCCGACACGAAGAGCGCCTGCGAAAGCGCGGCAATCACCCGGTTACGCCGCGGAAAGGCAAACTTACGCGGCCCCATACCCCACGGCGAGATGGACACGACCGCACCGCCCGTATCGATCGTGCGCGCGATAAGCCCCGCACTCGAACGCGGGTAGACCACGTCGGCGCCCGTACCCAAAACCAAGACGTGCCTGCCCCCGGCGTTGACCGCGGCCCAACCCGAGGCCTGGTCGCAGCCGACCGCACCGCCCGAGACCACCGTCACCCCCGCCTCGACCGCAACTTTCGCGGCCAGCTCTGCCACGGCAAGGCCGTACGGCGAGGCCTTGCGCGCACCGATAATCGAGAGCGCCGGCGTCGAGAGCACCTCCGGGTCGCCACGGACGAACAACGTCTGCGGCACATCGGAAAGTTCCAGAACAGTAGCGGGAAACAGCCCATCACCGGGATGCAGTTCGTAGCGGACCTCACCCATCACTGATCCCTCCTTCCCTGATACATCGCGGCCTCGAGTACGTGGTCTTGCGTCACCCGCTCGCTTTCTGCGACATCGGCAATCGTGCGTGCGATGCGAACCAGACGCACGATGCCGCGCCCCGTGAGATGCGTGCGCTTCGACAGGCCGAGCACGCACGTTTCCGCCGCCTGATCAAGCGCAAAGGTCGATACAACACCATCGATAGAGCGGGGCTCAGCATCCTCGGCCTCGGCATCCGCATCGTCCATACGGGACTCGCGCCAGGCACG
>CABQMC010000324.1 GCA_902465115.1 uncultured Collinsella sp. | reverse complement strand
ACAGTTGCAGGCGGTGAACCGCTCGGTGCGAGCGGCGTCGTGACGCTGCTTGCGATGCTGGTGGTCATTCTGGTGAGCCTTTTCGAGGACAGGCTCAACGCCTGGTTTGCGAGAAAGCGCCTGCTGCCGGGCACGGAGCACGCCGCTGCCACGTTTGAAGAGGACGGCTACGTTTCGGCAACGGGTGTGACGGAAAGCCGGTTTTCCTATGCCCAGATCGTGGCCGTCGCCGAGACGGCGCGCTACTTTGTCTTTGCCCTGTCCTCGCACCATACGCAGGCGTATGACAAGAGAACTATCCGCGGCGGGAGCGTCGAGGACTTCCGCGCGTTTATCGCCGAAAAGACGGGAAAGCTCGTCGAAAATATCAAATAAGAGCAATATTGTTCAAAAGATAGGAGAAAACCAATGAAAGAATTACCCAAGATCTATGAGCCCCAGCAGGTCGAGGGCCGCATCTATCAGATGTGGATGGACCACGACTGCTTCAAGGCCGAGCCCGACCCGGACAAAAAGCCGTTTTCCATGCCGCCGCCGAACGTCACCGGCCAGCTGCACATGGGCCATGCAATGGACTCGACGCTTCAGGATATCCTGACGCGCTTTAAGCGCATGCAGGGCTACTCCGCCCTGTGGCTTCCCGGCACCGACCATGCTGGCATCGCCACGCAGATCAAGGTCGAAGAGGAGCTGCGCACCAAGGAGGGCTTGACGCGCTACGACCTCGGCCGCGAGAAGTTTTTACAGCGCGTGTGGCAGTGGAAGGAAAAGTACGGCAACCGCATCGTCGAGCAGCAGAAGAAGATGGGCGCGAGCTGTGACTGGTCCCGCTCCCGCTTCACGATGGACGAGGGCTGCTCCAAGGCCGTGCGCGAGACGTTCTGCGAGCTCTACGATAAGGGCCTGATCTACAAGGGCAGCCGCATCATCAACTGGTGCCCGCACTGCCTGACGGCGCTCTCCGACGCGGAGGTCGAGTATGTCGACAAGCCGGGCCACCTCTGGTATATCCGCTACCCGCTCTCCGACGGCAGCGGCGATATCGTCGTCGCCACCACCCGTCCTGAGACGATGATGGGCGATACGGGCGTTGCGGTCAACCCTGAGGACGAGAAGTTCAAGCACCTGATCGGCAAGACCTGCATCCTGCCCATTATGAACCGCGAAATTCCCATCGTGGGCGACGAATACTGCGAGATCGGCTTCGGCACGGGCGCTGTTAAGATGACCCCTGCACACGACCCCAACGACTTTGAGGTCGGCCTTCGCCACAACCTCGAGGTCATCCGTCATCGCCGACGACGGTACGATCAACGAAAACGGCGGCAAGTACAACGGCATGGACCGCTATGAGTGCCGCAAGGCCATCGTCAAGGACTTAGAAGAGCAGGGCTACCTCATCAAGACCGAGCCCTACTCCCACAACGTCGGCACGTGCTATCGCTGCCACAACGACGTCGAGCCCCTCATCTCCGCGCAGTGGTTCGTCAAGATGGAGCCGCTTGCCAAGGAGGCCATCCGCGTCGTGAACGACGGCACGATCAAGTTCGTGCCTGAGCGCTTCACCAAGACCTATATCAACTGGATGGAAAACGTGCATGATTGGTGCATTTCCCGCCAGCTGTGGTGGGGTCACCAGATTCCCGCGTGGTACTGCGACGAGTGCGGCCATATCAACGTCAAGCGCGAAGACCCGACGGAATGCGAAAAGTGCGGCTGCAAGCACCTGACGCGCGAGGAGGACGTGCTCGATACCTGGTTCTCCTCCGCGCTCTGGCCCTTCTCCACGATGGGCTGGCCCGACCTCGATTCTCCCGACCTCAAGTACTGGTATCCCACGTCCGTCATGGTCACGGGCTACGATATCATCTTCTTCTGGGTCGCGC
>CABQMC010000323.1 GCA_902465115.1 uncultured Collinsella sp. | reverse complement strand
TGCGGTGAAATAGGGACTGTTTATGCATCTAAAGCCGCAAAACAGTCCCTATTTCACCGCAACTTATGAGGAGGCTATTCGTCGCTGCCCGGTTTGCGACGGTTGGCCTTTTTAATGGCGTTGAAGTGCTTGTCATTAAGCCTGCGCTGGCGAGAGCGCTGAGGCACCTTGGTCTTTACGCGTCGACGCGGTGGACGCCCGCGACGCTCAAGCTCAGCGCGCAGCTTACGCAGGCAGCTCGCGCGATTCTGAAACTGGCTGCGGCTCTCACGCGCCGTCACGACAATCCCCGTGGGCCCATGTTTCATGCGCACCGCAGAGTCCGTCGTGTTCACGCCCTGCCCGCCCGGACCCGTCGCGCGAAACACCTGTACCTCGCAATCGTGCGCCAGCTCCTCGACCGACATCTCGGCATAGCGCGCATACTCACGCCATCCCATCTTGTTCTCATCCATATCAGCACCTCCCCTCATACAAAAAATGTGACAAAGGGACAGTCCCTTTGTCACATCGCATACCAATCGCTTGTGTTGCGCGCTTAGGCGAAGGTGATCTCGCCGTTCTCGCAGTCCATATCGGCGATACGGGCCAGGCTCTCAACGCGGAAGCCGCGCTTACGGAGCTTATCGCCGCCGCCCTGGAAGCCCTTCTCCACGGCAATACCGATGCCGGCAACCTCGGCGCCCGCAGCCTCGCAGATCTTGATGAGACCCTCAAGCGCGCAGCCGTTGGCCAGGAAGTCGTCGATAATCAGGACCTTGTCGCCCTCGGACAGGAAGCGCTTGCCAACGATAACCGGGTACTCCTTCTGTTTGGTAAAGGAGTAGATGGTCGTGGCATACTGCTCGCCGTCGAGGTTGATGGACTGTGCCTTCTTGGCAAAGACCACCGGCACGCCGCCAAAATGCTGGGCCGCAATGCAAGCCATGCCAATGCCCGAAGCCTCGATCGTCAGGATCTTGTTGATCTCGACACCCTCGAACAGACGGGCCCACTCGGCGCCCATATGGTCGAACAGCTCAACGTCGCACTGGTGGTTGAGGAAGGCATCAACCTTAAGGACGTTACCGGCCTTTACGATGCCGTCATGGCGAATACGATCCTCAAGCTCCTGCATGGCGCAACCCCTTCTCGCGGCAACGATACCGCGCGATTAATAAACGTTGTTCGATAGTCTACCACGGACCGACCCCCGCCCGCCCCACAAGCCGCATCGCACCATAAAGCTGCAAGACCAGTAGATAGGCCCGATTCGTGGCAGACAGCCTCCCAACACGCTAATGCCGGGTGCGCGTCCTCACCAAACGTACCAATGTGAGCGCAAAGCCCACGGTAGCAACGGCCATCAGCACGTAGAATACCAAACGGAAGCCAAAGAGGAACACGTCCGGACGACCCGCCACATAGCTCGTGACCGTCTTGCCCATCGCCGCGCTCGTCTGTCCATACAGGATGCGCGACGCCGCCGTAATACCCAGCGCTATGCCCGCATAGCGCGCCAAGCTGCTCAAGCTGCCCGCAAAGCCAAGCGCCTCACGCGGAGCCGAACCCATATACAGCGAATTATTGGGACTCTGGAAGATCGACGTGCCGCACGACATAAACGCGACGCAGCACACAATCATCAAGATGGAAGAGTGCTCGTCAAGCGTGCTCACCGCAAAGAGACCGCACACGTACACGCCCAGGCCAACGGCCGTGGGCGCTTCACAACCAACACGGTCGGACACCGAGCCCGAAAGCGGGCCCACAAAGGCATTCACGACCGGCATCGCCAAAAACAACAGGCCGGAGATATCGGAGCTAAAGCCGTGGGCATCCTGAAAGTAGAACGGCAGCACAAACTCGGAGGCACCGATACCCACGAACACGATAAGCATGCAAGCCAGG
>CABQMC010000322.1 GCA_902465115.1 uncultured Collinsella sp. | reverse complement strand
CCGCCACCGCCGGCCTCAAAGCCGTCCATGACAAAGTCGTAGGTGCAAGAACCGGCTGCCAACGGGTCGGCCTCGATCTTGGCGATGTCAGTCTCGGTCGGCAGGGTAAAGGGCTGGTGCTCGGCAGCATAGGCCTTGCGGTCCTCATCCCAATGGAACAGCGGGAAGTTGACAACCCACAGGAAGTCGTGACCCTCGCGCTTGATCTCGAGCGCGTTGGCCATGTGGGAACGCATGCCGCCCAGGATCTCGTCGGAGAGCAGGCGCGGGCCGGCGGCGAACATCACAAGGTCGCCGGGCTCGACGTCCATGCGCTCGCGCAGAGCGGCCATCTCCTCGTCCGAGAAGAACTTGACGATGGGGCTGTTGATGGAGCCGTCCTCGCGGAAGGCGATCCATGCCAGGCCCTTGGCGCCAAACGTGGAGGCCACGCCGGCGAGCTTATCGATCTTGGCACGTGCCCAGGCACCGGCGCCCTTGGCGTTGATGGCCTTGACGACGGAGCCCTCCTCGTTTGCGGCAGTCGCAAAGACCTTGAACTTGGAGTTGGCAAAGATGTCGGTCAGGTCGACCAGGTGCATGCCATAGCGGGTATCGGGCTTGTCGGAGCCATAGGTGTCCATGGCATCCCAGTAGTTCATACGACGCAGCGGCGTGGGCATCTCGACACCCATGCGGCCGAAGGCATCGGACAGAACTTCCTCGAGCGCGCTCATGACGTCGTTCTGGTCCACGAAGGACATCTCGATATCGACCTGGGTGAACTCGGGCTGACGGTCGGCACGCAGGTCCTCGTCGCGGAAGCACTTGGCAACCTGGTAGTAGCGCTCGACGCCACCGACCATGAGCAGCTGCTTCAGGAGCTGCGGGGACTGCGGCAGGGCGTAGAAGTTACCCGGCTGAATACGGCTGGGAACGATGAAGTCGCGAGCGCCCTCGGGCGTGGACTTAAACAGGGAGGGCGTCTCGACCTCCATGAACTCACGGTTGTGCAGCGCCTCGCGAATGGCAAAGGTGAAGTCGGAGCGCAGCTTGAGGTTGGCCATCATTTCGGGACGACGGAGGTCCAGATAGCGATAGCGCAGGCGGGTGTCCTCGCTGGTCTCGATGCCGTCCTCGATCTGGAACGGCGGGGACGGACGTGTTGAGCACCTCGGCGTGGTCGGTCAGGACCTCGATCTCGCCGGTCGCGAGCTTGGTGTTGGTGGTCTCCTCGCCACGGGCGCGCACGACGCCGTGGATCTTGATGGGCCACTCGGGACGCATGGTCTCGGCGATCTTAAAGGCATCGCCATCGGAGTGCTCGGGGTCGAAGGTGAGCTGCGTGATGCCCTCGCGGTCGCGAAGGTCGCAGAAGATAAGGCCGCCGTGGTCGCGGCGACGGCTCACCCAACCGGTGAGGGTGACCTCTTCGCCCACGTTCTCGAAGCGAAGCTCGCCGCAGGTACGGGTGTGCATGGAATGCTCATCGATGGGACGGGTCTGGCTCATACCAGTGATCCTCCTTTATGGATCTGTGCCGCCCCGTGTCGTTCCGGGCGGCGTCGTACAGATTTGCCCAGCCTGCGTAAACCGCGCAGCCGGACATGGCGTTCTATCTTATCGCACCCACGTCGATGTACCGCGAAAAAGTAACTCTTGCCCAAAGACTTGACGGAGACGAAACAATTGACGCGGCCTGGCCGTCGCCCAGGCGCGCCGCGTGCGACAATGTGCCCCAATACAACTGCACTCGGAAAGGCCCGCCATGACTGCACGCCTCATCGTTATGGATATCGACTCCACGCTCATCAACCAGGAGGTCATCGACCTGTTGGGCGAGGAGGCCGGCGTAGGCGAGCAAGTGGCGAAGATCACCGAGCGCGCCATGCGCGGCGAGCTCGACTTTAAGCA
>CABQMC010000321.1 GCA_902465115.1 uncultured Collinsella sp. | reverse complement strand
AACGCAACACGCGGTGTGCCGTCCGACACATACACGATGCCGGCGCGCTCAAACCCCGCCTTGATGCTCGCCCCCTGCATGGGCAGGTTGTCCTGATGCGTGTCGATGCGCAGGTGACCGGCACGCTCCTTGGCAAAGGCAAACATCGCAGCCGCGATACCGTGCACGGTGCCATCGGACGCCACACGGTGCAGCACGGCGTATGGAGTGTCGCTACGCCATTGCCCGTCCTCAATTACGTCATAGCACTCGTCCGGGCCCGGTAAAAAGGCAAACGTCGCCACCACGCGGCCGTCGACTTCGCACACATAGCTGCCACCGGCGGCGATATCGGCAGCCAGCTGCTCGGCAGAAGGCGTGCCCTCGGGCCATTGCGTGGCGTTGCCATGCGCGCGCATAAAGGCGCGGGCAGCGTCGTAGATAGCCATGACGGCGGGAATGTCGGTATCGAGGGTTTTTCTGATCATCACGCGGCGACCTCACGTTTATTGGTATCACTTTGATTGAGCAATGATACCAACGTTTGGAGAGGGCGCGAAGCAGATGGGGAGCAAAAAGCGAGCCGCCTGGTCAAAAGCCAAAAGCGAGTTTTTGGGCGCTGCCACGGGCGGCGATATGAGCGACCTGTTTGCACGCGAAGACGAGCGCCGCGACGCACTAGACGCCGAGCGCGATGAAGCCTGGCGCTACAAGTCGTGCGAGCGCAAAAACCGTTACGACACGCGCGCCGAGGCCGAGGCAGTTATGGCCGACTGCGAAAACCGCGGACGCCGCGGGCTGGCCTGCTACAAATGCGAATACTGCGGCGGCTGGCACCTGACGTCACACCCTTGGAAATAGACCCCGCATCGGCACGGCGCTGGCAAAACGCCAGCCATCGCACGCAAGCTACGGGCGCGGCGGCACCAAAACATCGTAACGAACGGCCTTGCCCGCAAGTTGATAGCTCGGCTTAACGCCGGCAAGCAGCGGACCCTTCACCGGCCGCTTGATAACGACCTTGCGCGGGTGCACCGCAAGCGCAGCTTCGACCAGCGTCTCCTCATCGGCACACGGCTGTTCCAAATGGTGCAGGAGTTGGAACTTCTTTTTCACCGCCGCACTCTTGGTGCGCTCGGGAAACATGGGATCCAGATACACCACGTCGGGAGCGGCGAGCTCGCCCTGCCCGATCAGCTCAGCTGTATGGCGAAGGCCGGCAATGCTGTCCTCGCCCGCATGTAAGCGCATACGCGACACGGCAACCGCAAGCGCCGGATCATCTGCCGCGCGATCCAGGGCATCCTTGAGGAGCGCCGCAATCACGCAATCCTGCTCATACAGATCGACGGCAAAGCCCGCGGCCGCCAACAGCAGCGAATCCTCGCCAAAGCCTGCCGTGGCATCAATCGCCCATGGGCGCTCGATGCCTTTTGCGCGCGCAGCCTTTACCAACAGCTCTTGCTGCAGACGGCCCTGTTTGAGCCGCGGAAGCATGCGGCCAAAATCGGCACGCAGCTCCATCGTGCCGTCGGTGAGCGTGAGGCCCTCGGGCTTCCCGGTCAGCTCAAGCCCCGCGGCCCGAGCAACAGAAAAGGGATCAACGACGCCCATGGGTACTCCTTAGCAAGCAAAACGAATACGTGAGCGCCGTTTATGTCGGCACCCAACCGTCCGCTATTGTCCCACATGCGACATGGCCCACAGCATCCCAATGCAAAGCACCGCCATCAATCCCGTGCACACGGCAGCGATCACAGAATCGCTCATGCGCCTTCTCAGCGACCGCGGCTCACGCACTTGCTTGACTCCGTACATCATGACTCCTCCTTGAGACCAGCTCCTTGTTACGGCCTCATCATCGCAGCGCCGCACATGAGCTGCCATCGATTTGGCTTACGTCCAGCTTTCCTTTTTGAAAGG
>CABQMC010000320.1 GCA_902465115.1 uncultured Collinsella sp. | reverse complement strand
TCCCGCCGTAAAGGGCGTGGAGTTTGGCATGGGCTTTGCCGTGGCCGCCATGCGCGGCAGCGAGAACAACGATCCGTATCGCATCGGCGCCGAGACCGGCGAGATTGAAGTCGAGTCCAATAACGCCGGCGGCATTCTGGGCGGCATCTCCACCGGCGCGCCCGTCATGTGGCGCATGGCCGTGAAGCCGACGCCCTCAATTGGCCGCGAGCAGCAGACCGTAGACATGGACGCCATGGAAAATGCCGAGCTCTCGGTCCACGGCCGTCACGATCCTTGCATCGTCCCCCGAGCCGTCCCCGTAGCCGAAGCAGCCGCCGCCCTCGCCATCTGGGACGCCCTCCTCGAGGACGCAGGCCAGCTCTAACCCGACTCACCTGAGTTGCCCGTCAACTCTGCCATTACGCGAAAGGGGCCTCCATGGACCTTGCCGATATTCGCCAGACCATCGATGGCATCGACACCACGCTCCTCAACAGCTTTGTCGAGCGTATGGACATTGCCACCGAGGTCGCCAAATCAAAGATCGAGATGGGCAAGGCTGTCTTTGACCCCGCCCGCGAGCGCTCCAAACTCAACAACCTCGCCAGCCGCGCGCCCGAGCGCTACGAGGCGCAGACCATCACCCTGTTCCGTCTCCTCATGAGCATGAGCAAGGCCGAGCAGCAGCGCTACATCAACGAGCTCAAGGGCATCACTGTCTCGCAAAAGGCCCACGCCACGGCTGCAGCCTCCGACACGCCCTTCCCTCAAACTGCCACCGTCGCTTGCCAGGGCGTTGAGGGCGCTTACAGCCAAATCGCCGCGTGCAGGCTCTTCGACGTGCCCGACATCGCGTTTTTCGAGACCTTCGAGGGCGTCATGCGCGCCGTGCGCGACGGCTTTTGCGAGTTTGGCGTACTGCCCATCGAGAACTCAACCGCCGGCTCGGTAAACGCCGTCTACGACCTGCTCGCACAGTTCGACTTCCATATCGTGCGCTCGCTGCGCCTCAAGATCGACCACAACTTGCTCGTCAAGCCCGGCACCAAGCTCGCGGACATACGCGAGGTCTACAGCCACGGTCAGGCCATCGCGCAGTGCGCCAGCTTTATCGAGGCGCACGGCCTGCACGCCACCAAATACCCCAACACGGCCATGTCAGCCGAGATGGTCGCCAGCTCCGAGCGCACCGATGTTGCCGCCATCGCATCGCGCAGCTGCGCGGCACTCTATGGCCTGGAGATGCTGGAGCCCAACATTCAGGACTCGGACAACAACTACACGCGCTTTGTCGTCATCAGCCGCGAGCCGCGCGTCTACCCCGGCGCTAATCGCACCTCGCTCATGATCACCACGGCCAACGAGCCGGGCGCCCTCTATCGCGTGCTCGAGCGCTTCTACGCACTCAACATCAACCTCATCAAGCTCGAGAGCCGCCCCATCCCCGGCCGCGACTTTGAGTTTATGTTCTACTTTGATCTGGACTGCCCCTTTGGCAGCAAGGCCCTCGACGACCTGCTCGATTCCATCGACGACGTGTGCGAGAGCTTTACCTACTTTGGCAGCTACACGGAGGTGCTCTAGATGACCGATACCGCCGCAACCCGCCCCTACGGCGTGCTGGGACGCGTGCTGGGCCACAGCTACACCCCGACCATCTACAAAGAGCTCGCTGGGCTCGAGTACGCGCGATTTGAGCGCGAGCCTGAGGACCTTGCGGCCTTTATGACGGGCGAAGAGTGGGAGGGCACCAACGTGACTATCCCCTACAAGCGCGCCGTCATGGAGTACCTGGACGAGCTGAGCCCGCTCGCCGAGCGTATGGGCAACGTCAACACCATCACGCGCCTGCCCGACGGCCGCCTGCGCGGCGATAACACCGACTACTTTGGTTTTCAGTGCCTGGTCGAGGAGTTAGGCGTAG
>CABQMC010000319.1 GCA_902465115.1 uncultured Collinsella sp. | reverse complement strand
TGCCCTTCGATCCGTCGCTCGAGCATCTACTGCTGGTCTACCCCGTAACGTGGCTCATTACGGCCACGATGTTCACCATCTACCACCACAGCGGCAACTGGCTCGGCCGCGCCACCGCCTAATGATCCCTTGGGGCGGAGGAAAATGGATCATTGCTCTCCGTCGTGATGTCGATGATCCGTTTTCCTCCGTCCCCTTCGGATCAATTAGTATTCGATGCCTTGGCGGGCCAGGAGGCCTTCGTCGAAGTAGTGTTTGACGGGGCGCATTTCGGTGACCAGGTCGGCGAGGTCCGCGAGGGGCAGCAGGCCGCGGCCGGTCAGTATGAGCTCTGTGGTGTCGGGCTTCATCGCGATCAGTTGCCCGTATAGATTTGAACCTTGCCGACTTCCAGTGATGCCATCTCTATCCTTTCGTGCCCGGCGTCGGTTTATCGCCGTCCGGGTTGGGTATTCTAGAAAGCATTATTAACCCCAGTAGATGGAGTTCAAGCAGATGGAGATGGATGACAACAAGCGTAGACGGAATATGATCCTCTACGTGCTCATCGCCTTCGTCGTCTACCTCGTGCTCTCGACCGTTCTGTTCCCCAACATCGGTCACACGCAGCAGATTACGAAGACCGATTACTCGACGTTTGTCAAAGCGCTCGATAAGAAGAGTGTCGACAAGGTCGAGTACAACACGGACGATTACTCGATTTATTACACCAAGAAGGGCGAGGACGAGAACATCGCCTATAAGACGACCGGTGTGCCGAACGATGCGGGCTTTACCGATCGCGTGCTTGAGTCTGGCGCTTCGCTGGAGTCGGTCGTTCCCGATAAAAACTCGGGTTTGATGACCTACTACCTGCTTACGCTCATCCTTCCCATGGCGATTTTCTTCCTGATCGGCTGGTGGCTCAACCGCCGCATGAAGAAGGCCATGGGTGATGACGGTCCTTCGATGAACTTTGGCGGCGGTGGCTTTGGCGGCGGTGGACTGGGCAAGTCCGGCGCGCGCGTGATCGCCTCCAAGGACGTGGGCGTGACCTTTAAGGATGTCGCCGGCCAGGAAGAGGCCAAGGAGTCCCTCAAGGAGGTCGTCGACTTTCTGGAGAAGCCCCAGCGCTACGAGGAGATTGGCGCCAAGCTGCCGCGCGGTGCTCTCCTTGTTGGCCCTCCGGGTACCGGTAAGACCCTGCTAGCCAAGGCTGTTGCCGGCGAGGCTGGTGTTCCGTTCTTTAGCATTTCGGGTTCTGAGTTCGTCGAGATGTTCGTCGGCCGTGGCGCCGCCAAGGTGCGCGACCTGTTTAAGCAGGCCAAGGAAAAGGCCCCGTGCATTGTGTTTATCGACGAGATCGATACCATCGGCAAAAAGCGTGACGGCGGCGGCTTTAGCGGCAACGACGAGCGCGAGCAGACGCTCAACCAGCTGCTGACCGAGATGGACGGCTTCGATAACCACAAGGGTATTGTCGTTCTCGCTGCTACCAACCGCCCTGACAGCCTTGACCCGGCCCTGTTGCGCCCCGGTCGTTTTGACCGCCGTATCCCCGTTGAGCTGCCCGACCTGACTGGCCGCAAGAACATTCTTGAGCTGCATGCCAAGAGCGTGAAGACGCAGCCGCCGATCGACCTGACCGCGATTGCCCGCGCCACGCCCGGTGCCTCGGGCGCCGACCTGGCCAATATCATCAACGAGGGCGCCCTGCGTGCCGTCCGTGAGGGCCGCAAGCGCGCTACGCAGGACGATTTTGAGGAGTCGGTGGAGGTCGTCATCGCCGGCCAGCAGCGTAAGTCCACGGTACTGTCCGACCACGAGAAGCAGGTTGTTTCTTACCACGAGATCGGCCATGCCATCGTTGCCGCCCGCCAGAAGGGCTCTGCACCGGTCACGAAGATCACCATCGTGCCGCGCACGA
>CABQMC010000318.1 GCA_902465115.1 uncultured Collinsella sp. | reverse complement strand
CGATTTGCTCGGGGTACTATGCAGCGCGATCGAATCACACGCAGCTCAAACGCAGCAAAAACACACTACGGAGGTTTCCTGCTACATGAGGATCGATTCACGAAAACCGAAAGCCGCCGCCCTTTCCGCCGCTCTGACTGTGGCACTTTTGGCGGGCGCCGGCGCAACTGATGCCCACGCGGCAACACTATCCGATACGGTCGGATCTACGCCGTCCGAGGCGACGCTGGTGCAGCCCGTCGACTACCGCGGCGATGGTTATGGCTCTATGCAGGAGTGGAATGCCTCGATGGGGGCCAAGCGCGACTCCCTGGAGATGCGCGCTCAGATCATTATGAATATGTATGGCGACTATGCTACCGATGACGAGCGCGCTGTGCTGCAGGGTTGCATCGACGGTGCGGGTAGCCTGTTGACGATGGGGGAGGTCGACGCCAAGTCGACCGAGCTCGATGAGCTGCGCGCTGCGCTTGAGGATGCCAAGTGCGAAGCGCTCGAGGCTGCCGCCGAGGCGGAGGCTGCCGAGGCCGCCCAGGCTTCGTACTACAACGCCGGTTACACTCCGTCTTACGCGTCTGCCGCGTCCTACGCGAACGGATCGGGCCTGACGCGCTCTGCGGGTGTCAATAACTACAACGGGCGCCGCGAGACCTATTACAGCAGCAATGTGCTTTATCACTATCGCACGGGCGAATGGACTCAGGATTCTGAGGGCTTCTGGCGCGATTCCGACGGCTATTACGTTGTTGCCGCGGGCGATATGGCCCAGGGCTCGACCTTTACGGGCTCCAAGGGTGATTGCAAGGTCTATGACTCCGGCTGCGCTGCCGGAACCACCGACTACTACACCGGTTGGTAATTTTTCTGCATCACGGATATTTGGCGGACGGGCGTCTTTACCGAGCTTTAGGGCAACGTAAAGCCGCCCGTTCTTTATGCGCGTCTGAGTTAACAGAGCCCTTACCGTGGCGGTACGCTGGGCGTATGGATGCGGGGCACACTGGTTCTTGAGAAATAAGGTCTTTCTCTTGGAGGAAGTGGTCTTGTGAATGCTCGAGATATTGCCGTTGCCGCCGTCGCGTTGATGCTTGGCTGCCTTGGCCCCACGGCCGCGCTCGTCGCGGGCATGCTGGGGACATGCGGGGCTGCTCCTATCGTGGCCGGCGCGCTGATCGCGGCCACGCTGCTGGGAAGCACCGGTGTTGTCCTTTGTCGCGACGATGAGGACGAGGTTCCGGAGTCGCAACGCTAGCTGTTGTGAGATTGACCGCCGGTCATAGACGAAGATGAAAGCCGCCGTAAGGGGAGTGCTCCTTGCGGCGGCTTTGCTGTTAAGGCTGTTGAATGCGGCGCGTTGGCGCTACCAGCTTTTCTCGATATCGCGGATGCGCCGATAGAGCCACTCGTTTTGCGGTGCCTGGATATCGTGTTTGGCTGCGAGGCGGCAGATGGTGCCCGCGAACTCATCAACCTCGGTTTTGCGCCTTGCGATGCGGTCTTGAGCCATCGAGGGCATACCGGCGGGGTCGATTCCCTCGATGAGGTGCACCATTTGCGTCAGGTCTGCCTCGGTCAGTTCAACGCCCTCGGCGTTGGCGACCGCAAGCGTTTCGCGCATGGCGGAAACAAAGCAGCGACGCTGCTCGGAGCCCGGCTCCGTGGCGCTTCCGTAGGTCCCGCCGTAGGCCAGGCAGGTCTGGTTGATGCCGTCGTTGAGCATGAGTTTGGCCCACATGCGGTGGGCGATGTCGCGCTCGACGGTATGGGCGATGCCGCAGCGCGTGTAGAGCCCGTCGATAGCGGCGACGGTCGCGGGGTCCGTGCCGGCCGCCGCGCCAAAGCGGATCTCGCCCGCATTGGTAAAGGTGAGCGCGCCGTTGAGGAACACGGCGTCCATGCCCTGGCAGATACCAAGA
>CABQMC010000317.1 GCA_902465115.1 uncultured Collinsella sp. | reverse complement strand
TGCGTCGATGCGCATGACGGGCACGTTTTTGGCACCTTGGCGGTGGAGGTTGGACTCAAGCTTTTCGGCGCGGGGAATGCTCGTCTCGCAGGCCGTGAGGTGTGCCTGGCCCTGGGTGAGGGCGGCGATCTGCGTCGTCTTGCCGCCAGGGGCTGCGCACATGTCCAGGATGTCCTCGCCTGCCTGGGCGCCCAGGACCAACGGCGGCATCATGGACGACAGGCTCTGCAGATAGATCTTGCCGTCGCGGTAGATGTCGAGATCCCACAGATCGGAAACCTGGGCCTCGGGCAGGATAAAGGCGTCCGGGTACCAGGCGACGGGGTTGTGGGCGATGCCAGCGGCATCGAGCGCCGCAGCGATGTCCTCGGCGGTTGCCTTGAGCGTGTTGGCGCGCAGCGTGACCGGGCGTGCGGCTGCGGCGCCAAAGCCCTCGATCATGAGCTCGGCATCGGCGGGCGCATAGGCGCCGGCGACCGTGTCGACCATAAAGCGCGGCAGGCCGGCGGCGCAGGGAAGGGCGGCAAGCTGGTCGGAAAGCTCGGCGGCAGCAAACTGCCTAAGCTTGAGCTCGGGCTTGACCTGCTTTTTCTGCTTACGACGACGCGGCTTGGACATCCGTCTTTCCTTCCACCTAAATGATTATTCTGGGACGGGGATTAAAAAATCATTCCATGACCCCCGTCACAAAAGACTGTACTGTGGCGCCCGGGAATGATTTTTTAATCCCCGTCCCAGAATAATCATTCCCGGGCGCGTTGCTGCAGGCGTGCTTTAGTACTGGCTCTCGTGCTTGCTGAAGAAGTCGAAGCGCGGGGGCAGCGGCTTCACGCGGTGCTCGCCGGGCTTCTCGCCCAGGCTCTCCACAAACTCGTCCGTGGAGGCAAAGATGTTATCCCAGCTAAAGAAGGCGACCGGATCGACGTCGAAGTACTCGCAGATGAGCTCACAGCCGGCCGGGACGATGCCGTGCATCAGCACGGTCGCTACGCGCAGCTCGGTAAAGGCGTCGACGAGGGCCTGCGTCATGGCGGCGTTGGCCGGCTCGCCCTCGAGCTTGTTGGCGGCCTTGGAGGCATCGCTCCAGCGCTTGTTGGCGGCGCGCAGGTAGTCGTCGCACACAGCGAGCGCTCGGTGCGTCTCGAACTTGTACATGGCCTGCTCAAAGGCGAGGGCTGCCTGCTGGGCGGCTTCGACCACGGTGTCAGAAGCGGCACCGGCGGGGATGCAACCGTTGCGATAGGGGCTCTCGTCGCCCTCCTTGATGGCGACGCCGTAGAAGCAGCTGCGGGCCAGGCGGTTGAAGACGCCGGTTAGCAGCGCGCTCTCCTTAAGGGCCGGGTCGATAACGCGCTTGTCGTCGCAGGCACGCACCTCGTTGCCGTCCTTGTCCTTGCCGGTCACGCGCGTGTCGTATGCCTTGGGGCTAAAGCTCACCGGCTTCTCGGACAGGCCGAGCGACAGCCAATGCGCGCGCATCTGCTCGCAGGTGTAGTGGTTGAGCAGGTCGTCTGCCGGCGGGGGAGGCGTCTGCGAGGACGAGCTGGCCTTTTTGCCCATGTAGAGCAGGTGGTAGCAGGCGCTGACGGTGCTCTGCGTGAGGTTCCAGCCCAGGGCCTCCCACATGGCGGTCTGCGCGATGCAGTAGAAGTAGATGTTGTCCTGACCGATAAACTGGTAAATCTGAGCGTCGTCAGAGCACCACCAGTCGCGCCAGTCGAGCGAGCTGTGCTGGTAGGTGGGCGCGGGGACCTGCGTGGAGTCGGCAGCGGGCTCGCCCATGAGGACGGCATCCTGGGCGGCGACGCCCTCGGTCACGCCGGCGGCCTTGGCATCGCGCGCGAGCACGGTACGCGTATAGCTGATGGGCGCCCACAGGCTCTCGGGCCAGCACCAGCAGGTGACGTCGGAGACGCCATCG
>CABQMC010000316.1 GCA_902465115.1 uncultured Collinsella sp. | reverse complement strand
TAAGGCGTGCCTTGATTCAATGCCAAGTCCCCAGCAACGATTCTTCTAAAGAGTGGGAGTAGCTGAAACGAGGCGATTGAATAACTCCATACGTTTTGGTTAAAACAAAAAATATGCTGCGCGCCTGCGGCATGAAGGAGGGAGATTTCTATGAATATCGTTGTATTGAGTGGTAGCCCGCGTAAGGGCGCCAATACCGACACCATGGTCGAGACGTTTGCCGAGACCGCGCGTGAGGGCGGCCATGCGGTTGAGGTCGTCCGCGTTGCCAGCAAAAAGATCGCTGGTTGTCTGGGATGCCAGTACTGCTTTACCCATGAGGGCACTTGCGTGCAGAAGGATGACATGGCCAACGTGATCGAGTCGCTGAAAGGCGCCGATATGGTTGTCTTCGCCTCGCCCATCTACTGGTTTGATATCACTGCGCAGGAGAAAGCCGCCATCGACCGCCTGTACGCCTTCGGTGCTACAGGCTTCCCGTTCACCAAGACGGCCCTTTTGCTCGATAGCCACAGCGAGGGCGTCTATGATGCGGCGATCGCTATGTACAAGTCAACCTGCGCGTACTGCAAGTGGGAGGACCAGGGCATTGTCACCATTAGCGGCATGACCGAGCGCGACAGCATGGCCTCCTCGCCCAAGTTGGAAGAGGTGCGAGAGCTCGCTCGCAAGCTCGCCTAAGGACAAGAAGAACGCATGGCAATCGGTGTTGGTGGAAAATGCTTGCTATCCTTACCAAGAGGAATGCTGATTGCCATGCGTTGATGCTTCCGCGGACAATTCCGGCGTGCTAAAACGCCTTCTCGTTCAAGAATTCCCTGAACGCGGGAATGTCAAAGCCAACGAGACCACGCCCGCGCTCTCCAATGACGCCGTCCTCCAGGAGGCGGCGTTTGTATTGGCTTGCGTAGTTGCTGGCGACGCCCATGCGTTTGGCTATCTCCGAGACCCTGCTGGGGCCAGAATCGGGCAGCATCGCGAGCAAAAACTCAATGTCTTTATCGGAAAGCTCCCGATAGGTAGTTTCGAGAGAAGCCCGACGCCATGCTTCTCGAGTTGCCTGAAGACGCCATTCATGCCCGTGCGCCAGTTACCCTGAGTCTCCTGAGCATATGTCCAATCGATGCCGACTGGCTCAATCTGAACGCCGCTTATGCACGCGCGAGACTATGAGAGGCGGCTATCTGCCGCTTCTTTGGTTCGCTCGATAATATCTTCGAGCATGCCTGGCATGGCGGAGACATTTGCTGCGATCCATGGTGGCCCCTTTGCAGGTTTTGCTAGTTTTTGCAACTTTTGCTAATTTTTGCAAGTTTTGCTAACGGTTTAACATGTCTTGTGCCGCGGGATTGCAGGAGTGAAAAACGGGGATTCCTATTATTCCGACTACGTTGCAGCGAGCGGGGCCCGGAGCGCGATGTTGCTGCGCTTCGGGCCCCACCGTTTTGAGAGCTTATGGCGGTTCTGCCGTCGTCCTAGTCAAACAGGCTCGGCATGTCGTTTTCCTTCATGAGGGCACCGGCGGAGGGCAGGCTCTGCGCAGTGAACTTCTCGGCCGAAACGCCGGCGCCAAGAATCTCCTCGGTCGTGCCGACGGTGGTGACCGAGCGGCCCTTCTTGGCCGTAAAGGCTTGGACGCCCTGCGTGTTGGTGGTCGTCTTGGTCTTGAGTAGCGACGTGTTGAAGTTCATCAGGCGGTAGTCGCTCGAGACCAGCGCGATGTCACGATCTGTGTTGAGCACCTGGGCATACAGCAGTTTGCTGCCGCCGTAGATGGCGTTCTTGAGGCGTTTGCGGTTAGTCTTGGTGACGTATCCAGAAAGCGCGACGCGCACCACGCGGCCGTTCTCAAAGACAAACAGCACGTCGGCCTTGTAGTCCTCGGGGTCGATGACCCATATGACGCTCTCGTCGGGTTCCATCTCAAGATCGGCGGGCAGG
>CABQMC010000315.1 GCA_902465115.1 uncultured Collinsella sp. | reverse complement strand
CGAGTCCGGCTGCGGTAAGTCCATCACCACGCTGGCCATCATGGGCCTGACCGACGATGACGAGCACCTTTCCGGCGAGGTCCTCTGGGAGGGCCGTGACCTGCTCAAGATGAGCAAGAAGGAGTGGTTCGGCCTGCGCGGTACCGATATCGCTATGGTCTATCAGGACGCCCTGTCCTCGCTCAACCCCTCCATGCTCATCTCTGCCCAGATGAAGCAGCTCACCAAGCGCGGCGGAACCCGTAGCGCCGAGGAGCTCCTGGAGCTCGTCGGCCTCGATCCCAAACGCACGCTCGAGAGCTATCCGCACGAGCTTTCCGGCGGCCAGCGTCAGCGTGTCCTGATCGCTATGGCTCTTACCCGCGACCCCAAGCTGGTCATCTGCGACGAGCCCACGACCGCTCTGGACGTTACCGTCCAGAAGCAGGTCATCAAGCTGCTTAACGACCTTCAGGCCAAGCTCGGCTTTGCCATGATCTTCGTTTCGCACGACCTGGCACTGGTCGCCGAGGTCGCTCATAACATCACGGTTATGTACGCCGGCCAGGTTATCGAGCAGGCGCCCACCAAGGAGCTGCTCACTAACCCGATCCACGAGTACACCCGCGGTCTTCTGGGTTCCGTTCTGTCCATCGAGAGCGGTTCGGGTCGCCTGCACCAGGTGCCCGGCGCCGTTCCGAGTCCGCGCGATTTCCCCAAGGGCGATCGCTTCGCGCCCCGCTCGAGCCATCCGCGTATTGGCCTGGACACCCGTCCGGTCTTCAAGCGCGTGCCCGGCACCGAGCACTTCTATTCCGAGCTCCCCGATGAGGTGCTCAAGGCAAATGGTTTGACCCCTCACGCGGAGGTGATGTAGATGAGCGAGACCGCAGTCAACGGCGTCGAGCCGATCATCTTCCTTGATGACGTCCACGTCACCTTTAGGACCCGTACCGGCTCGATTCTGCACCCCAACCTGGTTCACGCCGTCCAGGGTGTAACGATTAAGCTCATGCCCGGACAGACCATCGGCATCGTCGGCGAGTCCGGTTGCGGAAAGTCCACCACCGCCAACGTCATGTGCGGCCTGCAGGCCCCCACGAGCGGCAAGGTCTACTTTAAGGGCAAGGACGTTACCAAGCGTACCGCCGAGGACCGTCGCCACATGGGTCGCGTCATCTCGGTCGTGTTCCAGAACCCGGCCACGGCGCTCAACCCCCGCATGGTCGTTCGCGAGCAACTGCTCGACCCCATGCGCGTCCACAACTTGGGTACCGAGGCCGAGCAGGAGAAGCGCGTCAAGGAGCTCTTGGAGCTCACCGGTCTGCCCAGCTCCGCCGCCGAGGTTCTTCCCGGCCAGCTTTCGGGCGGCCAGCGCCAGCGCGTCGCAATTGCCCGTGCCCTGTCGCTGAACCCCGATGCCATCATCGCCGACGAGCCCACCTCGGCTCTGGACGTTTCGGTCCGCGCGCAGATTCTGAACCTGCTGACCGACCTTAAGAAGGAGCTCGGCCTGGCCATGGTGTTCATCAGCCATGACATCCAGACGGTCCGCTATATCTCTGACGACATCATCGTTATGAATGGTGGCAAGATCGTCGAGCAGGGCGAGGCCAAGCAGGTCTTCCAGCACCCTCAGGACCCCTACACCAAGATGCTGCTCGGCGCTGCGCCGTCGCTGCTGCATCCCAAGCTCGGCGAGTAGCCTCGCTTTCCCTCCCGTGCGCCCGGTTCCCTTGCCGGGCGCACCTCCGTTGCGATTTCGAAAGGCTGGGTTCACGAGCCATGCCAAGTGCTCAGGAGCTACAACAGCAATTTGGTGAATATCGAGGCGCTATGCCCCGTCCATCGGATTTCGATCTCTTTTGGAAGGACCGCATGGCCGAGGCCGACGCCGTCGAGCTCGACTACGAGATTGAGGCGGCTTCGGTTGCGGATTCCGCGACCTGTCGGTTTTTCGACCTCTGGTATACCGGCATGTGTGG
>CABQMC010000314.1 GCA_902465115.1 uncultured Collinsella sp. | reverse complement strand
GGAGCTTGCGGGAAGTAGCGATCGTCATCGCCCACAAAGACGGGGACGCGGCCGGTGATCGAGGGGTCGATCTGGTCGGGCGTCTGGCCCCACTGCTTCATGGTGTAATGCAAAAAGACGTTCTCGTAGACGTAATCGGCGACCTCGGCAAGATCCGGGTCGTTCTTCTTACGCAGCTCCATAATGGGCACCTTGACATCCTTGCCAAAGGTCTCCACGAGCTTCTGGTACAGCTCCTCGCCGCGCTCGTCACCAAAGGCGAGCTTGAGACTCGCATGGTTGAAGGGTACGGGCATAAGGGTGCCGTTGATGTTGGCGAGCACCTTGTGCTGATAATCCGTCCACTTGGTAAAGCGCGACAGGAAATTGTGCACGCGCTCGTTAAAAGTGTGATAGATATGCGGACCGTACTCGTGGATCAGGATTCCGGCCTCGTCAGTGCAGTCATAGGCATTGCCCGCAATGTGGCTACGGCGCTCCAAAACGGCAACACGATAGCCGATGGTCTCGGCGAGACGGCGGGCGCAAACGGCACCGGCATATCCAGCACCGACGACAATCATGTCGTATGCGCCGGCGTTAAAGCCTTCAGGCAGGCCTGAGGTAATCTGCATCGATACTCCTTGTCAAAAGCCACGGGCTCGTTAGCTGGGCTTTTCTCGAACATTCTTCGAGACATATTTATCAGAGCGATTATAGCGCTAATGCGTCCTATAATGAGCTTGCCACACAAGGAAAGCTCAAGCACCGCGGCGTACATAATTGAAAGGTAAACCCGCTAGCAGCGGGTTTATTCGTGAACAGCCGGGCGCCTGGAGCTTAGCGAAACGCTTGTAAGGAGTAACATGAGCGATTTCCTAAACCGTATGAAGTCTGCCGCCAAGGCCGACCTTAAGACGATCGTCCTGCCCGAGGGCGAGGATCCGCGCACTATCGTCGCGGCCACCAAAATCATCGAGGAGGGCCTGGCAAAAATCGTCATCCTGGGCAACCCCGACGAGATCAACGTCCCCGGCGCTACCGTCATCGACCCGCGCAATGCCGAGAAGCACGAGGAGTACGCGCAGAAGTTTGCTGAGCTCCGCGCCAAGAAGGGCGTTACCATCGAGCAGGCTCGCGCCCAGGTGATGGACGCCACCTACTTTGGCACCATGATGGTCAAGATGGGCGATGCCGACGGCCTGGTCTCCGGCGCCTGCCACTCTACCGCCGACACCCTGCGCCCCGCGCTGCAGATCCTCAAGACCGCCCCGGGCACCAAGCTGGTCTCGGCCTTCTTCGTGATGTGCACCGACACCCCGCAGTTCGGCACCGACGGCACGCTGATCTTCGCCGACTGCGGCCTCAACATCAACCCGTCCTCCGACGAGCTCTCCGAGATCGCCATCGCCTCCGCTCACTCCTGGTCCACCTTCATGGGCAACGTTGAGCCGCACGTGGCCATGCTCTCCTACTCCACCATGGGCTCCGCCGGCGGCGAGGTCGCCAAGAAGGTCCAAGAGGCCGTGAAGTTCTGCAAGGAGAAGGCTCCCGAGCTCGCCATCGACGGCGACCTGCAGCTCGATGCCGCTATCGTCCCCACCGTCGCCCAGCTCAAGGCTCCCGGCTCCTCCGTTGCCGGCAAGGCCAACGTGCTGGTGTTCCCCGACCTCGAGGCAGGCAATATCGGCTACAAGCTGGTCCAGCGCTTCGCTGGCGCCGACGCTTACGGCCCCATCCTGCAGGGCATCGCCAAGCCGGTTAACGACCTTTCGCGCGGCTGCTCGGCCGACGACATCGTGGGTGTCGTGGCCATCACCGCCGTCCAGGCTCAGATGGCTGAGTAGCGAACATATCCCCTCGGGACCCTACAGGGTAAAGCTCTGAAAACGTCCTCGGACATGCATGAAACCCCCGCTGCGCACTTCGTGCGGCGAGGGCTTCATGCGTCCTGACGCTCCTATTTGGCAAGGTGTTTTTTAGAATCCATTT
>CABQMC010000313.1 GCA_902465115.1 uncultured Collinsella sp. | reverse complement strand
GTTCTCCCCCGCCACAGCGTCGGCGGCAGAGCGAATGGCGTGACCGAGACCCTTGGGCTCGTACTGATAGCGGAAGTCGACCGGCATACCGCCAGCGTGGGCGACGGCATCGGCATAGGCGTTCTTGCCGCGCTCGCGCAGCAGGTTCTCGAGCGAACGGTCGGGCTGGAAGTAGCTCAGCAGCTCGGGCTTACCGGGAGAGGTAACGATGATGGCCTCCTCGGGGTCGAGTGCCTCCTCAACGACATACTGAATGACCGGCTTGTCGAGCACCGGCAGCATCTCTTTGGGCGTGCACTTAGTGCCAGGCAGAAAACGCGTGCCAAGACCGGCGGCGGGAATGATTGCCTTCATGTTATTCAAGGATCCTTTCGCAGGCGCAGAGTGCGCCCTGTGCGTGCGGCACAGCGGCCGCAGACCAAATTGCGATACCGAAGTATCTTACCGCCGGAGACATACATCGCCGTAAGGCAAACGCAATTCTTCAGCAGGTCAACGCAAATTATTGCCCGAATGGCGCAATTATACGCCCCAGCGGTAATGGGATTGGCACGGCGAAGACAACGGTGTTCTGCGTGCCGAGCAATGGGAATGAGGGGCCAAAACAAAAAAGACGGGACTCGCATAGCGAGCCCCGTCTGCAAAGAAATCTGGCGAGAAAGCCTGATTACTTGAGGGTGACAGCAGCGCCAGCAGCCTCGAGCTTCTCCTTGGCAGCCTCGGCGTCCTCCTTCTTGGCACCCTCGAGAACAGCCTTGGGAGCGCCCTCGACGACCTCCTTGGCCTCCTTCAGGCCAAGGTTGGTGAGCTCACGGACGGCCTTGATGACCTGGATCTTGTTGTCGCCGAAGCCCTCGAGCACGACGTCAAACTCGGTCTTCTCCTCGGCCTCAGCAGCGCCAGCAGCGGGAGCGGCGACAACAGCGGCAGGAGCAGCGGCGGAAACGCCGAAGGTGTCCTCGATAGCCTTGACGAGCTCGGAAGCCTCGAGAAGGGTCATTTCCTTAAGAGCATCGATGATCTCATCGGTGGTAAGCTTAGCCATTTCTAAGTCCTTTCGGTTTCCGTGTCTGTGCACGGAGATCAGTTAAAACACGGCGCGAATGCGCCAGGGGTGCGGCGTTGCCGCCGCGGGTGAAAACAGCGACTAGGCTGCCTTCTGCTCGGAGACCTGCTGGATCGAACGAGCGAGACCAGAGGAAACGCCGTTGACGCAGACAGCGATGTCGCGAGCGAAACCGGAGATGAGACCGGCGATCTGGCCGAGAAGCTGGTCCTTGGTGGGCAGCTCGGCGATAGCCTTAACATCATCAGCGGAAACGACCTTGCCGTCGGAGATACCGCCCTTGATCTCAAGGACGCCCTTGGACTTAGCGGAGAAGTCCTTAAGGGTCTTAGCGGCCTCGACCGGCTCGGTCTCGTAGAACACATAAGCGACGGGGCCGGCGAGGATCTCGTCGAGCTCGGGCTGCTCCTGGTTCTTGAGAGCGATCTTGACCAGGTTGTTCTTGTAGACCTTCATCTCGGCGCCGCACTCGCGAAGCTGATGACGCAGCTCCTGAGCCTGCTTAACCGTCAGACCGTTGTAGTTGACGACGAACAGACCGGCGTTCTCGGCGATACGGGACTCGATCTCTGCAACCTTGTCGATTTTGTACTGCTGGGGCATGAATTACACCTCCTCGAATTCTTTCCGGGCACGGTCCGCCACAAGGACGTGACGGGGGCATGTCCAAAAAGAAAGCCCCCGCGCTGCATGAGCGACGGGGGCGAGAAGACATATCTACTCGACCACCTCGGCTGGCGGGATATCCCATTAAGCTCGCGGGCGATGCCCGTTTGCACCGGCTGTCTCTGGCAGCGGATTCGTGCGTGAACCGAAAGTATTATGGCGGGGACCCCGGCGTCGGTCAACGGGCGCGAGGATTCGTACACAAACCCTGCATACGCTCCGACCGGGAGGGGCAGGCGAG
>CABQMC010000312.1 GCA_902465115.1 uncultured Collinsella sp. | reverse complement strand
CAAGCTCGGCATCCCCAGCCAAATTAGAAGTTACGCGATCAATAATCTGCTGGTAATAGCTCTGGTCGGCGCCAAAACCGCAGGTGCCAAACAGGAAGACGCGCTTGCCGTGCAAGGCGGAGAGCAACGTCGCGACCGAAGGCGTGCACGCGCCCTTGTCGCACCAAAAACCGACGAGCACCGTGTCGGCCGCGCAGGCGCCCTGCGCCTCGAGCGCAACCTGATCTGCATCCGCATCGTCGCTCAACGCCGCGGCATGGACAAACTCAACACCCGCAGCCTGCAGAGCGCGCTTGATCGCGCCCGAAACCATCCTGGTATTACCGCTCTTGCTGTTAACCACCAAAGAGCACGTCATAGTCACGTTGCCTCGTTTCCCCCAAAACTAAAGCCACTAATGCAATTTATTAGATGAATATCTTAGTACTAACGTGACAGATGTAAACCACCGTCTGTCGATTGATTAATTTGCCCCACGGGCTTGCTTACTGGGCGAATTGGCTGCGGTAGAGTTCGGCGTAGAAGCCGCCTGCCGCTAGCAGCTCGTCGTGCGTGCCGCGCTCGATAATCTGGCCGTCGCGCATCACCAAAATGCAGTCGGCGTTGCGGACGGTGCTCAGGCGATGCGCCACGACAAAGCTTGTGCGGCCAGCCATAAGCTCATCGAATGCCGCCTGCACCTGCAGCTCGGTGCGGGTATCGATGCTCGAGGTCGCCTCGTCCAGCAGCAAAATCGCCGGGTCGGTGAGCATGACGCGTGCGATGCACAGCAGCTGTTTTTGACCCTGGCTAAACGTGCCGCCGTCCTCGCCGATCACCGTATCGTAGCCTCCTGGCAGCTGCACGATAAACTTGTGCGCGTGCGCGCGCTTGGCCGCCTCGACAACCTGTTCGCGCGTGGCATCGGGACAACCGTAGGCGATGTTTTCCGCCACCGTGCCCTCGAACAGCCAAGTGTCCTGCAGCACCATGCCAAAGGCGCGGCGCAGGCTTGCGCGCGTGTAGTCACGCGAGGAACGGCCATCGACCGCAATGCGACCGGCATCGATATCGTAAAAACGCAGTAGCAAATTGATGAGCGTCGTCTTGCCACAGCCCGTAGGACCGACCAGGGCAAAGCGCATACCGGGCTTGGCATCGATGCAGATATCCTGCAGCAGCTTGCGGTCGGGCACGTAGCTAAAGTCCACGTGTTCAAAAGTCACCTCGCCCTGCGGGGCGACAAGCTCTACAGCGTCCGACGCGTCGGGCTCCTGCTCGCGCGCATCAAGCAGCGCAAACATGCGGCGCGCCGAGGCGTACGCGGTCTGGATCTGCGTAATGACGTTGGTGACCTCGTTGAACGGCTTGGTGTACTGGTTGGCGTAGGACAGGAAGATCTGCACGCCGCCCACCGTAAGCGCCGCGGGCACGCCCGTGATCACGCCCACGCAGCCGATCACAGCGACCACGGCATAGATGATGTTATTGATAAAACGCGTACCGGGGTTGGAGAGCGAACCCATAAACTGCGCGCACTCGCCCGCGGTGTAGAGCTCGGCATTGAGGGCATCGAAGCGCTGCTGAGCGTTGGGGCCATAGGCAAAGGCGTCGACAAGCTTTTGCTCGCCCACATACTCCTCGATATGACCACCGAGCTGCCCTTGAATGCGCTGCTGAGCCGTAAAGCTCTTGTTGGAGAGCTTGGCAATAGCACCGGCAGCAAAGATGGAAAGCGGCGTGACGAGCACCACCACGAGCGTCATGGTCAGGTTAATGGAGAGCATAAACGCGAGCGTGCCCACGATGGTGATAACGCCGGTGAAAAGCTGGGTAAAACCCTGCAGCAGGCCGTCACCCACCTGATCCACGTCGTTGACCACGCGGCTCATAAGGTCGCCGTGGGCATGGCTGTCGATAAAGCTGAGCGGCATACGACTGAGCTTGTCGCTCGCCTCCACGCGCATGTCGCGCACCGTCTCGTAGGACAGGCGG
>CABQMC010000311.1 GCA_902465115.1 uncultured Collinsella sp. | reverse complement strand
GAACCACATAGGGCTCGCCGTCGACCATGACCGGGGTGTACTCCCAGCCAAACTCCTCGCAGCACTTGGGAGCCAGGTCCTCGAGCATGACCTCGGCACGGCCATCGTGCTCAACGGCGACATAGGCGGCGCCGGGCTTAAGGGAAACGGCCTGGTCAGAGGGGATGGTCCACGGCGTGGTCGTCCAGATGATAAAGTCGACCGGGCCGTCGAAGTTCTCGAGGCCGGCGGGCTTGGAAGTCATCTCGAAGCGCACGAAAATGGACGGGCTCGTCTCGTCGGAGTACTCGATCTCGGCCTCGGCCAGCGCGGTGTGGCAGTGCTTGCACCAGTGAACCGGCTTGTGACCGCGATAGATCATGCCCTTATCGAACATGGCCTTGAAGACCTCGATGTCGGCGGCGTCGTGCTGGTGATAGAGCGTCAGATACGGGTTGTCCCAGTCGCCAAGCACGCCCAAGCGACGGAAGCCCGCCTTCTGGAGCTCGATGTTCTCGACAGCGAACTCGTTGCAGAGCTCACGGATCTTGGCCGTGGAGGTCTGGTTGAACTTCTCGGTGCCGAGCTTTTCCTCGACCTTGTGCTCGATCGGCTGACCGTGGCAGTCCCAACCGGGGACATAGGGAACTTCGCAGCCCTGCATCATCCAGTAACGGTTGATCATGTCCTTGGAGATCTTGTTCATGGCATGGCCGATGTGGATCGGACCGTTGGCGTACGGAGGACCGTCGTGCAGCACGAACTTCTTGTGACCCTCGTTCTTCTTCAGAACCTGCTCGTAGACCTTGTTGTCCTGCCAGTCCTTGAGTCGCTTGGGCTCAGACTTGGAAAGACCGGCACGCATGGGAAAACCGGTCTTGGGCAGATTCATCGTCTGCTTGTACTCGTTTGCCACGGTACCCCTTTCATGTCGTGGGCGCGCACGCCCGATGGGCACCAAAAAAGCGCCCGTCCCTGCAAGCTGGGACGAAGCGCCACAAAACGGGCTGCACGCCCGCAAAAGCTCTTCGCTTAACCACCCAGCTTAGATGCCCTCGCCCGCGTATTCGCGCGCTCGCATCCGTTACTCGGCTGGCCTGTATCGACGACCATCTCGGCGATGTCTACTAAGACGAACCTGCGCGGCACGTCCGTTGGGACCGCAGCTCCGGGGTGATTTTCATCGGTCGCATGCACGGGTTCTCAGCGCTCCCCACTCTCTGTAGCATGCGGACGGCCGACTACTCGTCCCCATCAACGCTTATGTGGAGTATGCTAGCACGTTCCGCGCCGGCGAAAAACCCTCAACACTGGTTTTATACGTTCGAAATTTCTCGCTATTACAGCCCTTCTCTAGGAGCAAAATACCTGAAAGCACTTTATCGAAAGAAAGAAGGTTGCCATGCGCACGATTGGAATGAGTGTTGCCATGCGCACGATTGGAATGAGTGATTATACCGTTGGCGAGGAGTGCTTTACCGAGCTGCCCGCCGCACTGGCCGAGTACGGAGCGACCAAGGTTGCCATCATTGGCGGCAAACGTGCACTGGCTGCAGCGCTGCCGGGCATCGAGGCGGCACTTGAAGGTACCGATGTCGAGATTCTGGAGACGCGCGTCTACGGCACCAACAGCACGCGCGCCAATATTGCCAAGGTCGTGAACTCCCCCGCTTGCCAGCAGGCAGACGTGCTTATCGCCTGTGGCGGCGGCAAGGCACTCGACACCGTCAAGACGGCGGCCATCGAGCTCAAGAAGATCGTCTTTACCGTACCGACGATTTGCTCCAACTGCTCGGCCGCGACCGCCATTGCCGTTGTCTACAATGACGATGGCTCGCTCGAGGGCTATTCGTACCCCAACCGACCGGCGCACATCTTCATCAACCCCAAGATCATCGCCGAAGCTCCGGCGGAATACTTCTGGGCCGGCGTGGGCGATGCCCTGTCTAAGCAGCCTGAGGTCGAATACGCCACGAGCGCCGGTAATTTGGAGCACAC
>CABQMC010000310.1 GCA_902465115.1 uncultured Collinsella sp. | reverse complement strand
GTACGTCTACCGTGTCGACTGCGGCGGCTGCAACGGCTGCGAGATCGAGATCTTCGGTTCCATCACGCCCGTCTTTGACGTCGAGCGCTTTGGCATCAAGGTCGTGCCCTCGCCCCGTCACGCCGATGTGCTGCTGTACACCGGCGCCGTGACGCGTGCCATGCGCATGCCGGCCCTGCGCGCGTTTGAGGCCGCACCCGATCCCAAGATCGTGGTGTCCTATGGCGCGTGCGGCTGCACCGGCGGCATCTTCTACGACAACTACTGCGTCTGGGGCGGCACGGATAAGATTCTGCCGGTCGATGTCTACATCCCCGGCTGCCCGCCCAGCCCCGCGCAGACCGTCTACGGCTTTGCCATGGCGCTCGGTCTGCTGGACCAAAAGCTCCATGCCGAGACCACGGTGGAGGCCGCCGGCGAGCAGGCCGATATCCTGCATCCCGGCGTGCCGTACAAGCTGCGCGTTGCCATCGAGCGCGAGGCTCGCGCCATGAGCGGCTACCGTTACGGCCGCGACCTGGCCAACGAGTTTATGGATACGCTCGAGGGCGCGCCCAAGGGCGATATCCGCGGTGCCATGGCGCTGCTCATCGACAAGCAGGACGATCCGCGCCGCGTCGAGGTGTACTCGGCGCTGCAGGATCTGGTGCTGGCCGGAGGTCGCTAGATGGAGCTCACGGACCGCTCTGGTTACTTTGCGGGCCCCGGTATGCTCGGCGGCTCCTTTGGCGATGCCTCGCGCGCAAGCGACGAGGCCGCCGAGGGCGTCGCCGACCCCTGCCTGGGCCATGCGCCCGACCAGGTGGTCTTCTATGAGCTCACGCGTAAGTTTGTGGAGACCGAGGAAGACGTTCCCCAGGAGGCCTGCGACGTGCTGTACTACACGCTCGCCGTGGGCCACCACACCGGCGTGCTCGACTGCTTTGAGCCGCGCCTGTCGGTGCCGGTGGATGTCTTCTATACGCTTATCGACGCGCTGCCGGAGGGGGAGGCTAAGACAAAGTTCGAGGCCATCCGCTCCTTTGGCGAGTGCCAGCTCGACAAGGCGGCGGTGCCGTCGCTGCTCGAGGCCTGCGACACGCTGCTCGACGAGCGCGGTTTTCGTGGTTCGGCCAAGGCTGGCATTTCGGTGTTCGACGACGACTTTGGCCTGCATGCCCAGCAGGTCGCGTTTCTGATGAAGTTTCGCGATTTGGTTGAGCGCGTGCGCGATGTGTCGGGCGTGTATCTGACGGGAAGGTTGCAGTAATGGGTCGCGTTTTGGATGGACGTGTGAACGGCGCCCCGTTTGCGGGTATCGTGCTCACGGCGGGAAGCGTGCTGCGTGCCGACGATGCCGCCGGCCCCGTGCTCTCCAAAAAGATGGAGGACGTGCCCATCGCCGGTTGGTACACCATCGACGGCGGCCAAACGCCCGAGGACGACATCATCGAGGTCAAGCGCGAGCGTCCGCCTCGCCTGGTCTTGGTCGATGCCGCCGACATGGCGCTGCCCGTCGGGTCCATCCGCTTGCTCGACAAGCGCGATGTGGCCCGCAAGTCGATGTTCACCACGCATTCGCTTCCGTTGTCGATTCTGATCGAGGAAATCGAACAATCGTGTGATGATATCGTCTTCGTTGGGATTCAGCCGGGCGACACGGAGTTTTACAACCCTATGTCCCCGGAGGTTTTTGACGCCGTCGACGCCGTGTACGACGCCGTGGCCGCCAACGACTTTTCCCACTTTGTCCGCTTGGGACAAGAGCAATAGGAGCGCTTGTCCCTGCTGATTAGGAAAGAAGTGATTGACATGGCAGATTCCAAGGCGGAGTACCCCGCTCCCGATTGCCTGGCGCCCGCCGCGATCGAGGCCAAGACCGAGGCCGCCGGCGTGACCAAGGCCAACCTGCCGGTCGCAAAAGCCTTTCTGTTGGCAATGTTCGCCGGTGCGTTCATCGCCTTCGGCGGCCTGTTCTTTACCGTGTTCTTGAGCGATAGCACG
>CABQMC010000309.1 GCA_902465115.1 uncultured Collinsella sp. | reverse complement strand
CGCGGTCGCAAGCAGCTGTCAGCTCGCCCGTTGGGATGACGCAAGCCGCACGAACCAACAGGTCGGACGCAATACCACGCGTCATGCGACAAGCGAGCATCAGGTCTTCAGCCGCAGCCTCACGCTGCGACAGATATTCGGCCTCAAACGCCGTCGCGTCATCGTCACGTTGCACCAGACGCACGCGGTACGAATCGCCTCGAGAAGACACGCCGGGGAACAAACCTGCAAGACGGTCGAAATCCTCGGCGTCGAGCATGCCCGCGGCAGAACGACCCAGGCCCAGGTAGCCCCGTCCGGTCCAGTAGGCAATGTTATGGGCACACTCATGGCCATCGAGCGCGTAGCTCGCCACCTCATACGGGTGATAGCCAGCGGCACCCAGGAGTTCGCGTGCCACGTCCATGCAGGCAGCCTGAAAATCCTCATCAGGCACGAGCGACTCATCGCGGCACGCCATGCAATAAAGGGGCGTCCCCTCCTCGAGCGTGAGCGGGTAAACCGACACATGATGCGGAGCTGCCGCCAGAACGCCATCGAGTGTGCGCTTCCAACTCGCTGCGGTCTGCCCGGGAAGTCCGCACATAAGGTCGCACGACACGTCAAGCCCAGCGTTCTTGACCGTCGCGATAGCAGCGAGCGCCCGATCGGCATCGTGAATACGACCGATGGCGGTAAGTTCGGTGTTATCGAGCGTTTGCACGCCCAGAGAGACGCGTGTGACACCAACCTTGGCAAGCGCAGCGGAAAGCTCGGCGGTCAGCGACTCGGGATTGGCCTCGCAGGTAAACTCAACGGGGGCGCACCACGCACGAATACGCCGCGCCAGCTCCACCAGACGCTCCCCCGCCAGCGACGGCGTGCCACCGCCAACATAGACGGTGCGAATCTGATCGAGGGCCCCGGCCTTGCCAAAAGCATCGAGGCGCGCGTACAACTGCTCAAAATAGGCATCGAGCGCAGCACCAAGCTCGCAAGGAGCGAAACTGCGCGAATCAAAGTCGCAGTAGCGGCACTTTTGGGCACAGAACGGCACGTGCGCATACAGCGCGGTAACGGCCACCCTTAAGCCTCCAGCGGATGAGGTGGCACCGATTCGCCGGCGGCAAGGGCAGCCTCGCAGGCCACCACATCGCGCTCGATCTCATCGACAAGCGCCATGAACTCCTCATACGTGGAGCAGCGCACCACCTGGGCACGCCAAGCGGCCGCATGGGGCATGCCTTTTAAGTACCAGCTTGCGTACGTGCGGGCGCGCGACATGAGCGGCAGAAGCTCATGCGTCAACGTTAGGTGCTCACGCAGGGCATCCAGGCGCTCGACGGAGCTGCGCACCGGCACCGGTACGCCATCGAGCGCAAGGGCTCGAGCATCGCCAAAGACCCAGGGATTACCGTAGATACCGCGCGCGATAAACACCGCGCTGGCACCCGAGCCTTGCAGATGCTCAGCAGCGCACTCGGCCGAGAACACATCGCCCGAACCGATCACGGGAATCTCGACGGCGTCGGCCACCTCATCGACGACCGACCAATCGGCCTGCCCTGTGTAGAGCTGCGTGGCGCAACGACCATGCACCGCCACCGCGGCGGCACCGGCGCCTTCGAGCATCTGGGCAAACGTCGCGGCATTGCGGTCCTCGGCATAAAAGCCCTTGCGAATCTTGACGGTCACGGGCACGTGTGCCGCACCCACCGTGGCCTCGACGATCTTCTCCGCCAGGTCAGGCGTGCGCATGAGCGCCGAGCCCTCGCCCTTGGTAACGACCTTGCGGGCGGGGCATGCCATATTGATATCGATGAGCGACAGGCGATCGCCCACACGCTCCTCGACGGCGGCGACGGCACTCGCAAACTGCTCGGGCTTGGAGCCAAAGAGCTGCACGCAAATCTGCTGCTCCTCGTCGGCCGGCAGCACCAGGCGCCACGTTTTGTTGCTGGCATAGGCAAGGCCAGCCACGCTCACCATCTCGCTGTAGGCAAGGTTGGCACCGCGGCGGCGGCACATGATGCGATAGGCGGGGTCGGTCACGC
>CABQMC010000308.1 GCA_902465115.1 uncultured Collinsella sp. | reverse complement strand
GGCATCGGCACCAGCGTGGGCGGCGAGCGCATCATCAAGTCCGTCGGCCAGAGCATGGTTAAGCTCGAGAAGTATCAGGGCTTCTCTGCCGACCTCGCAGGCGCCGCGAACCTGCTGCTTGCCACCCTTACCGGCATCCCCGTGTCCTCCACGCACATCAAGACCTGCGCCATTATGGGCGTCGGTGCCGTCAAGCGCCTCTCGGCCATCAACTTCGGCGTCGTCAAGGACATGATGTTCACCTGGTTCTTCACCTTCCCTGCCTGCGGACTCATCAGCTTTGTCATGGCCAAGCTGTTCATGATGTTCCTCTAGTCAAACCGAGCGTCCATCCGGACCGCAATACCTCGCCCACCCGTCTTCACCTCGAAAGGACCCACCCATGGCAAAGAAACCCGATTCGTTCTACTTTGACAACTACGTCGCTTGCGCCGACCTCGCCGTCCAGGCCGCAGAGCTGCTCACCAAGATTTTTGAGAACTTTGACCCCGCGCAGATCCACGACATGCTCAATAAGATGCATGCGATTGAGCATGCGGCAGACAAGAAGCACCACGAGCTCGAAGACGCCTTGCTCACCGCCTTTATCACCCCGCTTGAGCGCGAGGATCTAGACCTGATGAGCTGCTCGCTCGACACCGTGCTCGATCGTATCGAGGGCGTCGTGCAGCGCGTCTACTTCACCAACATCCAGAGCATCCACCCCGATGCCATCGTCATCGCCCACAAGGTGACCGACGCCTGCCGCGCCATGAAGGACCTGATGGTCGAGCTGCCCAACTACCGCAAGTCCAAGACCCTGCGCGAGCTCGTCATCCAGATCAACACCATCGAGTCCGAGGCCGACGAGCTCTACATCAACGCCATGCGCAACCTGCACGTTAACGGCAAGGACCCGCTCGAGGTCATCGCTTGGCGTGACGTGTACGCCTTCCTGGAGTACTGCGCCGACTGCTGCGAGAATGTGGCCGATGTCGTGGATTCGATTGTCATGAAGAACAGTTAATTGGGGGTACGTATCCCACCGGTCGCGGGCCCGACCACTAATACCTTTTTCACTCCGGCTGCAAGCAGAGTCGTTCAAAAGCGGTTAATTAGTGGTACGCGTCCCACCGGCGAAGGCCCGGCACCTATTTGCTTTCTCACTCCGGCTGCGTGGCAGAGTCGTTCGAAAGTAAATAGGTGTCGGGCCTTCGCCTTACGTATCACCATTGGGAACCTGGGCTAATAGGCGGAATGCATGGTGGCTTTGGTTGAAAGCGTCTTTGGCATCAGTCATGACTTTGGGCAGCGCTGAGCGTTTGGCTGAATGTTGCTCTGGGTACCCTTTGGTTGTCTTTTATTTCGTTATTAAATTGTTGGAGGGCTTGTATGTCTTATTTGGATCTGGCTCGGGGTCGGTATTCTTGTCGTTCTTTTGGGGATCGGGCTGTTGAGCAGGCTGTGGTGGATGCCATTGTTGAGGCTGGGCGTATTGCTCCTTCTGCTTGTAATAATCATCCTTCTCGTGTGATGGTGTTGGATACGCCTGAGCTTCTGGAGAAGGCTGCTGCTTGTCAGCCTCGGTTTGCTCGTGATGGGTCTATCTTTGGGGCTCCGCTTGTCTTCCTTATTTGCAGCGTTACCGATGACGCTTGGGTGCGCCCGTATGATCAGATGAATTCCAGCGAAATCGATACGTCCATCGTGTGTGATCAGATGATGATGGAGGCCACCGAGCAGGGTCTGGGAACGTGCTGGGTATGCCATTTTAAGCCTGAGGTGGCACAGGAGCGGTTCAACCTGCCCGAGGGCGTCTATCCCTATCACATGCTCGTCTGCGGCTATCCCGCCGATCACATTGCCGATCCCGAGCATCGCGAGGCCCGTACCATTCCCCTTTCCGACTTCCTCCTCAAGTAGATTTTTGGGACATGCCCTAAAACCTACCTTTTACCGCTCACCCGTTCGCCGAGTTCTGCGCCGCCATGTGCAGGGCTCGGTTTTTGGCTTATAGGACAAAATGTGTGTCCCGATAGAACATCCGTTTCCATCCATTAATC
>CABQMC010000307.1 GCA_902465115.1 uncultured Collinsella sp. | reverse complement strand
ACCGGTGGCCGCCGCGCAGTCGATGTCGATGCGATCGGGCACGCCGGCGGTATCCTCGCCGCCCAGGCGCACGATCTGCCCGCGCCCCGACTCCTCATCGAGTCCCGCCAGGCCACCGACCTCGCAATAACGCCCGAGCGACACCGTTGGCGTGTGACCGCTCACCACGACCGGACCCTTGCCCTCGGCAGAAAGCAGCCCCGTCGGCGCATCCCAATAGCCGTGACGAATCCACAGCAAGTCATCGGACGACTGCACCGCAAGCATCTGCTGCAGCAGTTCGCGATCGGCGCCAACCGCTCCGGCACCATCAGCACAATCAACCCCGTGTTCAAGCAAAAACGCCCGCGCCGCCTCGGTCTGAATGCCGGCATGCACCAGCAGGTACGGACGCTCGTCAGTCTCGGCCACCGCATAGAGCGGCAGCGTCGCCATCCAACGCACGAGCTCCTCGTACGCCTCAAATTCCATATCGTTGAGCTGCTGACGGGTAGTCCAACCGCCGTTGATATCCCAGGTCTCGGCATCGAGCGGGTCTTGGCCAATGATGGCATCGAGCATAATCTGCTCGTGGTTGCCCTTGAGCACGCGAGCGTTGGGTAGCGAGCGCACGAGCTTAATAACGCCAACCGGATCGGGCCCGCGATCGATCATGTCGCCCAGCACGTACAGTGTATCGTCAGACGTCAGCGAAATCTTGGACAGGGCCTCGTCAAGCGCACGCACGTGCCCGTGAGCATCGGATGTCACATAGATCGCCATGAAACGCCTCTCTTTACATTGCGGCCGAAGCCCGGAGTCGCAACTAAAACTTCAAGTTGAACTTAAACGTTACCCATTGTACTCCGTTGCAATAAAGCTGGAAAGGGTTTCCGAGCAGAGGCAAAGACGGCAGCCGTCTATGACGATATCGCGCACGCCCGCAATCCAACCCCATAAACCCACCATCTTTGGGTACAAACAACCGAAGACAACTGACCGTGCCACGCCAACCACCCAGGAGCGGACACTATCCATGAACCAGATCCTTCTCTTTATCGGCCTCGTCATCATTTTGTGCCTGACCATCAAACCCGTCGGCAAAAAACTCCCCTTCCCCACCCTGCTCATCTTTATCGCACTCGGCATGCTGTTGGGCGTCAACGGTCCGGCGCACATCGACTTTAGCGACTATGCGCTCACCGAAACCGTCTGCAGCACGGCGCTGCTGTTCATCATGTTCTACGGCGGCTTTAACACAAACATCGACCGCGCCAGACCTGTCGCCGTGCCAGCGGTGCTGCTGAGCACACTCGGCGTTGTCGCCACCGCCGGCATCACGGGCGCCTTTGCGCACTTCGTGCTGGGCTTCGACTGGATCGGCGGCCTACTGCTGGGCTCGGTCGTGGCATCCACCGACGCGGCCAGCGTCTTTAGCGTGCTGCGCGAGCACAGCCTGTCGCTGAGAGGTGGCACCGACTCGCTGCTCGAGGTCGAATCGGGCTCCAACGATCCCGTCGCCTACATGCTCACCGCCGTGCTCGCGACCCTTGCGGCCGGCGGCGACATTAACATCCCCGTTCTGCTGGCCAAGCAGATCATCCTGGGCGTGGGCCTGGGCCTTGCCATCGGCTGGACATCCAGCCGTCTGATTGAGCGCGCACACGCAACGGCCGAGGGCGCGCAGACTATCTTTTTGTTCGCCGTGGCGATCGTCGCCTACGCGCTGCCGAGCTACCTGGGCGGCAACGGCTTTTTGGCCGTATACCTGGCGGGCATTGTGCTGGGCGCGAGCGACATCACCGGCAAGGTCGAGATGGCGCACTTTTTTGACACCCTTACCGAGATGGCCGAGATGACCATCTTCTTTTTGCTCGGCCTGCTCGTGACGCCCGCACGCCTGCCGCAAATGCTGCTACCGGGCCTGGCACTCATGGCGTTTATGCTCTTTGTGAGCCGCCCCATAGCCGTCGGCCTGCTGTTGGCGCCGTTTAGGACCAACCCTCGCCAGGTTGCGCTCGTAAGCTGGGCGGGCCTGCGCGGCGCGGCTTCGGTCGTGTTTAGCCTCTTTGCCGTGGTGG
>CABQMC010000306.1 GCA_902465115.1 uncultured Collinsella sp. | reverse complement strand
GATGCCGATACGACCAACGAAGTTGGAGTGGTCGATAGTCACGCACTGCATGGCCAGCGGGGCGTTCTCGTCAACCTCGGGCGCGGGCATGTCGTCGATGATCATATCGAGCAGCGGATACATGTCCATGTTGCCGTCGTTGGGATCAAGGCGGGCAAAGCCATTCATAGCGCTGGCGTAGACCACGTGCTCCATGGCGAACTCAAGCTGGTCGTCGGTGGCGCCCAGGTCGGCCATAAGGTCCAGGCAGTCGTTGTAGGCCTTCTCGGGGTTAGCACCCGGACGGTCAATCTTGTTGATGACGATCATGATCTTGAGGCCGGTGTCGATAGCGTGACGCAGCACGAAGCGGGTCTGGGGCATGGGGCCCTCAAAGGCGTCGACCAGCAGCAGGGCGCCGTCGGCCATACGCAGCACGCGCTCGACCTCGCCGCCGAAGTCGGCGTGGCCCGGGGTGTCGATGACGTTGATCTTGACGTCCTTGTACTCGATAGAGATGTTCTTGGCGAGAATCGTAATGCCGCGCTCGCGCTCCTGGTCGTTGGAATCCAGGACGCGGTCCTCGACCTGCTGGTTGGCACGGAAGGCGTCCGTGGCACGCAGGAGCTTGTCGACCATCGTCGTCTTGCCGTGGTCGACGTGGGCGATGATGGCGATGTTCCTCAGATTGTCTACGCGCATGTAGTTCCCCTATCTTCTATCCATATACAAACGGCACGCGTATGCGACCCGCCCAGCAACACAACGCTCGGCGGGAATATTGAGCCTTTTACCGAAAACTCGTTTATTTTAGCGATTTTAGATGAGAGGGGTTTCCTCACCTGCAGGTTCAGGGTCGCTCCACATAAAACCATCGCCGGCGCCCATGCCCTCATACAGCACATATGCCGAAAAACCACTCTCGAGCGTGGTTTCGAAGAAGCTCACGAGCAGAGCATCGTGATAGCCGCCGTCAATCTCGACGCAGCCGGTGTAGCCGATGGCATAGCGAGCGATACGGCCCAGGCCCTCGTCCTTAAGACCCATCTTGTGCTCGGAGATAAAGTTGGTGGCCGCCTCGAGGCACGCCTCTTCGCCATCCTCATCGAGCGCCGCCAGATAACGGTTGGAAGCGGCGTCCTCAATTGCCACGACCACGCCAGGGTTTTCACCGGCGGCAAGGTCGTCCAAGAACGCGCCGATCAGATCGCACACCATGGCGTCGAGCTCGGCGGAGACGTTACCGGCGTCCTGCATATCCTGTGCCATCTTTAGACCTTCCCATCGAGTCTGGCGTCGTTACAGTTCTTGTGCCTCGGCGGCGATCCTGGCGGCAGCGTCGCGGGCGCGCATCATGTCCGCTGCGCGCTTGTCGAGCACCTTGATCTGACTGGTCAGCATGACCGCATCGACCACACCCCAGATCACGAGGCCCGTAGAGATCGAAAACCCAAGCGCACCAACTGTACCACGAAGGCGCGAGCAGATTGCCGCGACAAGGGCGGAGACGACAACCATCTTGATAAACGAGCCGCGGCGTTCGCGAAGCGTGCGGGCCTGCGTCACATAGGCAATGCGAGCCGCCTCAGAAGCCTCCGAGCGCATCTGGGCCTCGCGGGCGATCGCAGCCGCCTCAGCCGACATACCGCCAGCCATCAGCGAACGCTCCGCAGCCTGGACGCCCCGCATTTAGAAGTCATCGGGGGAGAGCGTATGGACGAACTCGTCGAACTTCTCGAACTCTTGCTCGTCGTCGACTTCCTCGGCATGGGCAGAAACGGTGCCCAGGCGATTCATGATGTCGTCTTCAACGAACATGGGGGCATTACTGCGTACGGCGAGGGCGATGGCGTCGCTCGGACGCGCATCGATCTTATGCTCGTTGCCATCGGCCAACACGACAACCGTCGCGTAAAACACGGGCGGCTCGGCGCGAACGATTTCGATGCGTTCGAGCTTGGCACCCAGGGCACCAACAGTATCGAGCAACAGGTCATGGGTAATCGGGCGCTCGGCGCGACCGCTATCGATGCCGCGGCTGATGGCAGCAGCTTCAAACGAACCAGTCTGAATGGAAAGGGAACGCAGTG
>CABQMC010000305.1 GCA_902465115.1 uncultured Collinsella sp. | reverse complement strand
GCACCGTCCATCTTGGAGAGCTCGAACAGACGGTTCGAGGTAAACGAAATGTTGAGCGGGAAGCCGTCGTTACCGGCAGCGAGCACGTTTTCGGTGTCGCCGACGCAGATAAGGGCACCCAGGTGACCGGCGATGATCATGTCGAGGGCGGTGCGGATCGGCTGACCGGGGGCAGTCAGGCGGATGGCCTGTTCCATACGCTTTTGCAGCTCGTTCTTATCCAAGGCATCGCTCCCATCGTATACGCTCCATAAACGTCAATAAGTTTCTCACGGTTTGCCCCTGTGACGCCCGCAAAATCCGATGCTTACAGAATGAGCGAACACAGCTGAGAGCCCCAATCCAAATGAGCTGCTTATGTGGTAGCATCGGGATTCGCATAAATGAGGGAGTAGTCGCGTGATCGGGTTCGCCTCCGGTGGCGCGGCAAGTCAACACACTGGCCGATGCGGCCTGGCTTGCCTTAATGAACGAGACTCGTGGCTGTGCGCGCAACGCGTACGCCACGGGTCTTTTTTGTTACTCCCCCAAGAGGTACACGCGGGCCCGCCCGCAGAGAGGGAGCCAGACTATGGGACTCGCAGAGCTCGTGTTGCTCGCCGTTGGCCTTTCGATGGACGCCTTTGCCGTTTCCATCTGCAAGGGCCTTGGCATGAAGAAGATCAACCTTAAAGTCGCCGTGGTGCTCGGCCTGTTCTTTGGCGGCTTTCAGGCCGGCATGCCCGTAATCGGATGGGCGCTCGGCAGTCAATTCATGGGCTTCATCGGACCCATCGACCATTGGATCGCCTTTATCCTTTTGGCCTTCATCGGCGGCAAAATGCTGTGGGAAGCCTTTACCGAAGACGAGGATGGAGGCGACGGCAAGGATGCCGAAAAGATTGACCTAGGCGAGTACCTGATCCTCGCCATCGCCACCTCAATCGACGCCCTGGCCGTGGGCATCTCGTTCGCCGCGCTTTCGGTCGACATCGTTCCCGCTGTATCGCTTATCGGCGTCACAACGTTCATCTTCTCCGTTGCCGGCGTAGCGATCGGCCACACCTTTGGCGCGCGCTACGAAAAACCCGCCACCATCGTGGGCGGCGTCGTGCTCATCCTCATCGGGCTTAAGATCTTGCTTGAGCATCTGGGGATCCTCGCGATATAAAAAACGCCTCTCATAAGCCAACGTCAATGTAGGAGTCTCATGCAGAGTTTTGCATAATGCCTATTCGTGCAGACTTTTGCATGTCATACTGATATGCAAAAGTCTGCACGTTAGGAGATAGCCGTGGATACCCTTCCCATCACCACACCGCGCCAAGCTGGCATCTACGTGCGCCAGGCACGCGAGACTCAGGGTCTCACCCGTGCCGCCTTCGCCAAAAAGGCCGGTGTTTCGGAGCGCCTGCTCGCATCGCTCGAGCTAGGAGACGCCACCGGCATTCGACTCGACAAGTTGCTGGCGATTTTCGACGCTCTTGGACTGGCACTCGCAGCACAAGGGGATATCGGCGAAGCGAAAAACGAGCGACCAGTCGACGCCCCGCATGCCAATCCGCTGCCTCGCAGCATCCCCAGGCGCCATCACACTCAACGTCCTCATCATCGCAACCGTCGCAGCGCAGCCATTCCGGCTCTCGCAGATGCCCCCTTTACGTCCGAGCTCTACGACAAGGCCTTCGCCGATTTCGCCATGTCCAATCTCGGAGTCTCGATTGCCACAAACGCATCTAGCCAAACCATGCCCGAAGGGAAATAGCCAATGGCCAGAACATCACTTCGGACCATTATTTGCGGCGTGCCTGCTGGAACGCTCACGCAAGATGAGAACGGTCTTATCAGCTTTACCTACGATCATGACTATGACGGGCCAGCCCTATCGACCAACATACCCGTATCAAATCGCACATACGGCCAACAGGTCATGAATCCGTACTTGTTTGGCCTTCTACCCGACAGCGAGGACCAACGAAAAGCGATTGCCGCCGAATTCAACGTTAGGCCCAACAATCCCGTTGCTCTGCTCAGCCATATCGGACTCGACTGTCCGGGCGGAGTACAGTTTTGTGCCGAAGAAGACGTCG
>CABQMC010000304.1 GCA_902465115.1 uncultured Collinsella sp. | reverse complement strand
GGAGGCCTCGCGGCCTCCCCCTTTTTGCGTTAAAGGCGGCATTCACTAAGCAATTAAATCAATCCAATCATCCACCGGTGAATATAAACGTTCACCGTTCTGTGGCCGGTTCTCTGTTCTCAATGGACTAATATTTGCTTTAGCGCGCTGATGCGCTTGTCCTGTTTTACACGGGTTGTTTTATTGATTGTGACGGAAGGACTCACATGGCAGATGTTCATGAGCTGCTTGATACTTGGATTGCCAATGTCAAGGACGAGGAGCTCCTCGCTGAGCTCAACACGATGAAGGAGCAGGGTGACGAAGACGCCATCACCGACGCTTTCTTCCAAGATCTCGCCTTCGGTACCGCCGGTCTACGTGGCACTATCGGTGCAGGCACTAACCGTATGAATATCTATACGGTTGGTCGCGCGACGCAGGGTTTTGCTGACTATCTCAATGCGACCTTCGAGCATCCGACGGTTGCCATCGCTCGCGATAGCCGCAATAAGGGTGAACTGTTCGTTAAGACGACGGCTGCCATTCTTGCCGCAAACGGCGTGACTGCTCTCGTGTATCCTAAGATTTCTCCCGTGCCGACGCTTTCCTGGGCCGTCCGTGACCTTAAGTGCTCCGGTGGCATTTGCATGACCGCTAGTCATAATCCAGCGCCTTATAACGGCTATAAGGCCTATGGCCCCGACGGCTGCCAGATTACCAGCGAGGCTGCCGATGCAATTTCTAAGGCTATCGCCGAGACCGATACGTTTACCGGCGTGAAGTCCATGGACTTCGATGAGGCTCTTGAGCAGGGTCTGGTCAAATGGATCGATGACTCGTGCCTCGAGCGTTATTATGACGCCGTTCTCGCCCGCGGCGTGACCAACCTTTCTGCCGAGGAGATCGCTGGCGCTCCGCTTAAGCTCGTCTACACTCCGCTCAACGGCACCGGCCTCATTCCCGTCACGACGGTGCTCGAGCGCGCTGGCATCACCGATGTCACGGTTGTTCCCGAGCAGAAGGAGCCTAACGGCGATTTCCCGACCTGCCCGTATCCTAACCCCGAGATTCGCCAGGCCATGCAGAAGGGCATTGACCTGTGCGAGCAGGTACACCCTGATCTGCTGCTTGCAACCGATCCTGACGCCGATCGCGTTGGCGTTGCCGTTAAGAATAGCGATGACTATCTGCTGCTGACCGGCAATGAGATGGGCGTTCTGCTGCTCGACTATATCTGCAAGACCCGCGCTGCTCGCGGTGAGGACCTCACTAAGAAGGTTGCTGTCACTACTATCGTTTCTTCCGCCATGGTTGACGCTCTGGCCGACGAGTACGGTTTTGAGCTCCGTCGCTGCCTGACGGGCTTCAAGTACATCGGCGACATCATTACTTCTCTTTCCGATGCTGGCGAGGTCGATCGCTTTATCTTCGGTTTTGAGGAGAGCTACGGCTATCTGGCCGGCGACCACGTGCGCGACAAGGACGCCGTGAGCACTTCGCTTTTGATTTGCCAGATGGCGCAGTATTACAAGCTCCAGGGAAAGAACCTTGCCGACGCGATGCACGAGCTGTACGAGAAGTATGGCTACTATCACAACAAGACGATTTCGCTGAGCTATCCGGGTGCTGAGGGTGCGGCAAAGATGGCCGGCATCATGGCCGGTCTGCGCGAGAACCCGCCCGCGGAGCTCGCCGGTTCCAAGATTGAGGCCGTCGTTGATTACAACACCTGCGTGAACGGCCTGCCGAAGGCTAATGTTATTGAGTTCGATCTTGAGGGTGGCAACAAGGGTATTGTTCGTCCTTCCGGCACCGAGCCCAAGATTAAGCTGTACATCTTCGCTAAGGGCGCGGATGCCGCCGAGGCAGATGCAGCACTTGACGCGATCGAGGAGTCCGGTCGCAAGCTGCTGGCATAAGGTATTTAAGAGTCTATTGCTATAGATGGGCGAAAGAGGGGATCTCGGATGCGAGGTCCCCTCCTGTTTTTAACCAGCCAACCGAGAGTACTTAGATATGTAGGAAATGTGTACGTCCAGATTCCCGCCCACGGCGCCCCTCCGGTCTGGCAATATATCTCCTTGCCGCGCGGCCCGGTGGAACCGGGAACCAGCGC
>CABQMC010000303.1 GCA_902465115.1 uncultured Collinsella sp. | reverse complement strand
CCCGCATCGACGCGCCGATCCGCCAGCTCATGTACTCCACCAGTCTTTTTAGCCCCGTCCCAAAAAGACTGGTTACAATTACGTGCAGCATACAAACATCGGGAGGGATCGTGGCAAAAAAGCCTCAGCACGCTCAGAACAACCAGCGCAGTCAGCAGGGCAAACAGGGCCAGCAGCAAAAGCGCGGCGGTAAGGCGCAAGGCTCGCGACCCACGCATGCCTCTGCAGCGCCCGCCCGTCCCTGGCGCCCGGGCCGCGACAAGTTCCTCCCCGTCTGCCGCGCCGACATGGATGCGCGCGGCTGGGACCAGTGCGACTTTGTCTACATCTGCGGCGACGCCTACGTGGACCACCCCAGCTTTGGCATGGCCATCGTCAGCCGCGTACTCGACGCGCACGGTTACAAGGTGGGCATCATCTGCCAGCCCGACTGGACTGATCCCGCCAGCATCAGCGTGCTCGGTGAGCCGCGCCTGGGCTTTTTGGTCAGCGCCGGCAACATGGACTCCATGGTCAACCACTATTCGGTGACCAAGCACCGCCGCCACACCGATGCCTACACGCCCGGCGGCGAGGAAGGTCACCGCCCCAATCGTGCCGTCACAGTCTACGGCAACCTCATCCGCCAGACGTTTAAGGACGCCCCCATCATCATCGGCGGCATCGAGGCGAGCCTGCGTCGCCTGGCCCACTACGACTACTGGCAGGACAAGCTCAAGCGCTCGGTACTGCTCGACTCGGGCGCCGACATCCTCATCTACGGCATGGGCGAGCACGCGATCGTCGAGATCGCCGACGCGCTCGACGCGGGGCTGCCCATCGATCAGATTACCTATATCAATGGCACCGTCTACCGCACCAGCTCGCTCGACGAGGTCTACGACTACGACCTGCTGCCCAGCTGGGACGACCTTGCCGCCGACAAGCTCAACTACGCACGCAGCTTTAACGTGCAGCAGCAGAATATGGACCCCATCACCGGGCATCGCCTAGTAGAGCCATATCCCAACGGCGTGTACGTGGTGCAGAACCCGCCGTCGGCGACGCTCACCACCGACGAGATGGACGAGGTGGCCGAGCTCCCCTACGCACGCGATTGGCATCCCGACTACGACGCGGCGGGCGGCGTGCCGGCCTTTGCTGAGATCAAGTTTTCGATCAGCTCCAACCGCGGCTGTTTTGGCGAGTGCTCGTTTTGCGCGCTCACCTTCCACCAGGGCCGCGTGTTGCAGATGCGCAGCCACGACTCGATCATGCGCGAGGCCGAGCTGCTCACGCGCGATCCCGAGTTTAAGGGCTACATCAACGACGTGGGTGGACCGACGGCCAACTTTAGCCGCCCCGCCTGCGACAAGCAGCTCAAGCACGGTGTGTGCAAGAACAAGCGCTGTCTGTGGCCGAGCGTATGCAAGAACATGGTGGTCGACGAAAGCGGCTACACGCAGCTGTTGCGCGACCTGCGCCAGCTGCCGGGCGTCAAAAAGGTCTTCGTGCGCAGCGGCATCCGTTTTGACTACACCATGGCCGATGCCTCGGACGAGTTTTTACGCGAGCTGCTGGAACACCATGTCTCGGGCCAGCTGCGCGTAGCGCCCGAGCACGTGAGCGACGCGGTGCTGTCCGTGATGGGCAAGCCGAGCCGAGCTGTCTACGACGCATTCTGCCGTAAATTTGAACGCTTGAATCGCGAATACGGACTCAAGCAGTACGTGGTGCCGTATCTGATCTCGAGCCACCCCGGTTCAACCATGAAGGAAGCCGTGGACCTTGCCGAAGCCGTGCGCGACATGGGCTACATGCCCGAGCAGGTACAGGACTTCTACCCCACCCCGTCCACCATGTCGACCTGCATGTACTACACCGGCGTGGACCCGCGCACCATGCAGCCGATCTACGTGGCGCGCGACCCGCATGAGAAGGCCATGCAGCGTGCGCTCATCCAGTATCGCAAGCCCGAGAACTACAAGCTTGTGCGCGAGGCGCTGGAAAAAGCCGGCCGCCGCGATCTGATTGGCTACACCAAGCATTGCCTGATTCGTCCCGTGCCGCCGCGCCAGGGCGAGACATCTGCCAACGGCGGGCATGGAACCGGCAAGAAGGG
>CABQMC010000302.1 GCA_902465115.1 uncultured Collinsella sp. | reverse complement strand
CTGAACTGCTGAAGGGAACCCCGGCCACTCATCTGTGCTTCCACGCACATCCGACTAGCGCACCGCGCGGGCGGCGCTGCGAATCGACACCCTAGTTATATCCCAGAAGAAACCTGCAACGGTCTGTAATTGTGTGCAATTGTGTGCAACTATCTGCAATTGTCTGCAGAAGCGTGCAATCGTCTGCAATTGTCTGCAGCCCCATAAAGGCAGAAGGCCCCGACCGCACATGGCGATCGGGGCCGACATGCTGACGCGAACCAGCTATCCAATCATATTGCCGCACGGCCAACGCCAGCCCTTGCGGTGGCGATGCCCACCATATCGACCCAGTCCAGGGCCGATGACATATCTGAATGGACCAACCTCACCGATACGCCCAGCGTCCCCGCGATCTCCTGCAGCGTGCGGTCCTCGCAGTAGCGCAGCTCCAGCACGTCGCCCCAGCGCTTGCCCGGGTTGGCGGAGCGCACGCCCGCACACAGATCGCGGCCCCGCTCCACCTCGCGCCGCAGCTCCGACAGCTCCGCGCCGCTGCGGCGCTCATAGTCGATCCTGTCATCCGTCGAGCGCATGAAGTCCGTCCCGTGCGCGCCCTTGCCCACGGCGTCGTAGCGCTGGGCGCGCACCTGCTCGCGCGCCTGCATCGACTCGATGACCGCCAGGCGGCGGTCGATGCCGCGCTGGGCGGCCCGTACAGTCTCCAGATATTCCCTTGCGTCCATGTGACCTCCCGCGTGGTACCATGCTCTACGCCATATAGAGGATGCCGGGAGGCGTCTTTGCCAAAGGCCGCCGGCGCTCCAACGCCAGCGGCCTTAATTATATATCTCCCTGCGGTAACTCAATATCTCATCGCGACCTCGCGACGCATGGCCATGATCTCGTCGTGCGTCGGCCCAGTGGGCGCCAGGTAGCGGTCGACACCGTCGCGCTTCGGCTTGGTGCCCTTGCGGCGGGCCTCCTTCGCGCGGTCCTGCTCGTGCTTGCGCCGGCAGTCCTCCGAGCAGTACTTGGCCTTCGGCGCCCGCGGGATGAAGATCCTTCCGCAGACTGCGCAGTTCCTCTCCTGCACGTCCCACATCACGGTCATCTCATCGACCTCCTGCACCTGCGGGCGCGCCGCGCCTCGATACTCTTGCGCACTCGGCGGTTCTCGATGACTATCTGCCACAACCTCTCAAACAACCTCATCGCTTAGCCTTCCTCGACCTCTTGAGCGCACGGGCCCGGTCGCGTTCCAGCGCACGCGCCCTCCGCTCCGTCTCCCCGATCTGCGCCGACGTCACCCGCGGCGCGTCGGCCCGTCCATGCACGAGCGCCCGGCGCGCGGGGCCCGAAACCAGATCGGGCATCACCCGCCAGGCGGTCGCGCGGAACAGCTCGACCGCCGAGGTCACAGCCTCGCCCCGCAGAACGGGCAGTACTTGATGTCCTCGATGTAGGCGTCCGTCGTCACGTCGGCGCTAACGCAGTCACCGCACGAGCCGTTGACCGAAACGTCGAGCGTCACGCTGGTATCCAGCTCGACCCTGGCGATTGGTTCGCCGTCGTATCGGCGCATCAGGGTCATGGAGCCCACAGACCAGTTCCGGATGTCTCGGTCGGGCGTAGAGTTGATGGAGGCGATGCGAGATCCACCGCAGAAATAGCAGCTCATCAAAAACTACCCCCGTCCCAGCCATCAGGCATGTCCTCCATGCGGCGGCGCGTCCTATACGTGCGCACGGTGGTAATTTCGACCTCGAATGCGCGCCCACATGCCGGGCACTCGATTTCATCCTCGGCCTCCTCATACTCCCACGGATCACTGATGGAAATCTCGCAGTAGGGGCAGATCAGGCGTTCCTCAGCGAACTGCTCGTTCTTCCACTTGTACGAGATTTGGGCCTTCCTGAGGCACTCATCGCATGTCGAGGACCCCTGTTCGCCTAAAATCGCCGCCACCGAAGGCGACCACTCGTGATAGTTCGGCGTCGGCTTCCCGCACACAGAGCAGGTGTACACCTTTGCCTCCTCACTCATTTCTCGCCCCTATCCTTCTCGACAGCACAGGCACATAGATGCTCGATGCGGTCCCTGATATCGTTGACCATCCAACTCGCACCGTACCCCGCGC
>CABQMC010000301.1 GCA_902465115.1 uncultured Collinsella sp. | reverse complement strand
CCAGCGCGGCCGCCATGCCGGCAGGTCCGCCGCCGATAACGACCACGTCGAAGGCCTGTGTTTGTACGGCTTCTACGACGGCGCAATCAATCGCGCTCGATTTGAGTTCTGCCATCCTAGCGCACCCCCTTCAGCGGTCCCTCAACCAGCCAAGAACCGGCATCCTCCAACAGCACCTCGCTTGGGTCGCAGTCCAGCTCTCGGGCAAGAATCGCCACCACGCGGCTCTGGCAAAAGCCACTTTGGCACCGACCCATGCCGGCTCGGCAGCGGCGCTTGACGCCCTCGACCGAAACCGCGCCTGGGCGGCGTCGGATCGCGGCCACAATCTCGGCCCTGGCACCGTCTCGCAGCGGCAGACAATCTGTCCCCACGCGGGGTCGGACTCAATGAGCTCTTCCTTGCGTGCAAGCGGCGCGCGGTCAAAGTCGTCCGGTGCGCGGCGAATTGAGTTCCAGTCCGCCCGCTTGTGCAGCTCCACGCCCGCCTCACGCATCACAAGCTCCATGCGCTCGGCAATGGCCGGCGCGCTTGCCACACCCGGCGACTGAATGCCCGCCGCTTGGAACAGCTCCGGCACCACGGCCGACTGTCCAATAAAGAAGTCGTTCGTTCCCTGAATGACCGGACGACCGCCGGCAAATGCGCGCACCACGCGACGCGTATCCAGATTGGGCACGAGCTTGCGCGCGCCGGTCAGTAGCGCGTTCACATCGCTCGCATAGGTCTGCGTGTCGCCCGGCTCGCGCACGGCAGCCGTGGCGGTGATCACGGTGTTGCCATGCACGGTGCCCGTCACGATGACGCCCTTGGAAACCGGCGTCGGAACGGGGTAGAGCGGCATGAGCGTGCGCGGCTCCTTGTCCAGCACCACGATGTTGCCCTGACGCCAGACCATCTGGAACTCCTCGGCGCCCGCCATACGCGAGATGTCGGCGGCGCCGTTGCCCGCGGCGTTGATCAGGTAGCGGCAGCGCACGTTGCCAGCGGGGGTCGCCAGCGTAAAGCGCGCGGCTCCGTCATCCGAGCCGGCAACTTCTATGGCCTCCACTGGCGCAGACCGCATAAACGTCACGCCGTTGGCCACGGCGTTCTCCAGCGCGGCGATGGCAACCTCAAACGGGTCGACAAACCCAGTCGAGGGGCACCACAACGCGCACGTTGCATCGGCACTGGCGCGCGGCTCTAATTCGTGGATACGGTCGGGTCCGACGATCGACAACTCGGGCACGCCGTTTGCCAGGCCGTTGCTGCGAAGCTGCTCCAAGTGCGCACGGTCCTCGTCGTTAAAGCCCAGCACCATCGACCCGGTGCGGCAGAACAGAAAGCCCAGCTCCTGCGCCCACGTGCCATATAGCTCGCAACCACGGGCGTTGACCTGTGCCTTAACCGTGCCCGGCGTCGGATCGTAGCCGGCGTGCACCAGGCCGCCGTTGGCCTTCGACGCGCCCAGCGCGATGTCGTTGGCCGCCTCGACCACGCAAATGGACAGTTCAAATCGCGCGAGCTTCCGCGCGATGGCGCATCCGGTGATGCCCGCGCCGACAATCGCGATATCAAACGTTTCTGTCACAGTGCCTCCCAGACGAGTTGACAGGCCGTCAATAAGACTATCCTACGGTCTGCATACCTCCAGCGCAGCGGCAATGCGGCGAACAGCCCCGCAACACCCGCCAACGGCAGGCGAGGGGAGACCCGGCACGGATGTTGGCCTCGTCTGCCGACAGCTACGGCAACCGTTTGTCTCGACCTGTAACAGTTAGACGAGGATTTGGGTTCTAGATGTTACGGATCGAGACAAACCTTCCGGCGGATTTTGAATGTCTCGATCTGTAACAGTAGGAGGGGTTTTGCGGCCCAAGATGTTACAGATCGAGATTGAAGTCGGGGAGGGACCTCTGTGTCTCGATCTGTAACATTTAGACCCGGATTTCGCCGCCACCTGTTACAGATTGAGATGTTTGTGTCCGCGCCAGCCCCGTACCCAACCGTAGTCCCATATAAACAAACCCCGTGGTAAACTTGACCGGACTGTAAATATTCCGAAAGGTACACCTCAATGTCCAAGTACATCTCCGAGCTCATGTCACCGCAGCTTATGGGCGTCGTCTATGCCTTCGTTGGCTTTATCATCGCCCTGTATGTGCTGTCGGTCGTCTA
>CABQMC010000300.1 GCA_902465115.1 uncultured Collinsella sp. | reverse complement strand
TTCGCTTCTCGGCGCCTGCCAAGGTAGGGGAGAACGTTCGCTCTGCCGCCGAGGAGGCCCATGCCGGCGATGTTGTGATGCACGCCGGTGAGGTTGTGGCTCCGGCGGGCGCGGGTCTGCTGGCAAGCGCCGGATACGCGAGCGTAAAGGTGCACGCTGCCCCACGTGTGGGCATTATCTCGCTGGGTACGGAACTGGTCGCACCGAGTAAGGTACCGGCGCGCGGTCAGATTCGCGATTCCAACTCCTCGGCGCTAATGGCCGAGGCACTCGATGCCGGCGCCGAGCCCATGTTCTACGGCATCGCGCCCGATGATGAGCAGGCGATTGCCGAGCTGGTACATCGCGCCGTGCAGGAGTGCGATTTTGTCATTACGAGCGGTGGTGCCTCGGCGGGCGACTACGACTACGTGACGACGCTCGTCCGGCGCGAGGGCGAGGTGCTGTTTGACCGCATCTCGATGCGTCCGGGCAAGGCCATCACGTTTGGCTTGCTCGGGGGTAAGCCCTACCTGGGGCTTTCAGGCAATCCGGCCGCGGCGTATGTGGGCTTTGAGATGCTCGCCCGTCCGGCGATCCGCAAGATGCGTGGTTTTGCCGAGGGGGCGCGTCCCGTGCAGCGAGCGGCTCTTACCCACGGTGTGAAAAAGCGCCAGGACCGCCGCTTCTTCGATCGCGCCACGGTTTTGCGCGACCCCGAGACCGGTGAGCTGTTGGTGACCGAGGCCAAGACGCAGAATTCGGCGCTGCTCGGCACGATGCAGCGGGCCAACTGCCTGCTGCGTATTGACGAAGGACCGTGCGAGCTCAAGGCGGGAGATGTCGTGGGCGTTGTTCGCGTCGACCTGCCTGAGGGAACGGTGCTATAGGAGGATCGCTATGGAGTTGAAGATTTCGATCGTGACGTGCTCGGACACGCGCGACCTTGCCCAGGACGAGGCTGGAGCCGCGCTCGAGGAGCTTATCGAGGCACAGGGCTGGACGGTCGCCTCACATGTGGTCGTGCGCGACGACGTCAGCGAGATTGGTGATGCCGTTGTGGAAGCCGCCGATGAGTGCCACGCCAACGTCGTGCTCACCTGCGGCGGTACGGGGCTTTCGATGCGCGATGTGACGCCCGAGGCGACGCGTGCCGTCTGCGACCGCGATGTGCCGGGTATTGCAGAGGCGATTCGCGCATACTCCATGACCAAGACGCGCCGCGCCATGCTCTCGCGCGCTATTTGCATGCAACGAGGTCATACACTTGTCGTAAACTTTCCCGGTTCTACGAAGGCCGCCCGCGAAAGCTGGGAGGCCATAGCGGACCAGCTGGAACATGCGGCCCAGATGACGGCGGGCGGCGGACACGCCAAATAAGCGCACTACCTGCGGCGGAGCGACCTTACGGGCCGCTCCGCCTTTGTTTTCCGCCGAAGCGACGCCGAGGCGCACGCTAACTCGAAACTATATTCTCTGGCGAGAATAATTTCTCACTATCATTATTCGCGCAGAAGTATAATCTGGTTGCAGATTAAAGCCCGCGGTGGGGTACCCGGGCACAAGGTCCGAAAGGGTTGAATATGTTCGATATGGTTTCTCGCCGCGGATTCGTCTCGCTTTCTGCTGTCGCCGCTGCCGGCCTTGGTCTTGCTGGCTGCTCGGGCAGCAAGACGTCCGAGCCGGCCGGATCCGATGCCGGTTCTGCTAAGGCATCTTCCAAGAAGGCTGTCGAGCTGCAGGTCTTTGCCGCCAACTCGCTCGAGAAGGCTCTGCCCGAGGTCCAGGAGCTCTACACAGAGCAGACCGGCACCACGTTTGCAGACACGCAGTTTAAGGCCTCCGGCGACCTTGTCGAGCAGATGCGCGCCGGTGCCGCTGTCGACGTGCTCATCACAGCCTCCAAGGGCACCATGGACGACGCCGAAGCCGCCGAGCTCGTCGACGCCGACACGCGTGAGGACATGTTCGTCAACGACCTCGTGATTATTCGTGCCGAGGGCTCCGACACCAAGATCGAGGCCATCGCCGACGTCGCGAACCTGGACGGCAAGATCGCCATCGGCGACGCCAAGACCGTCCCCGCCGGCAAGTACGCCAACCAGGCGCTGGCTTCCGTGGGCCTCTACACCGGTACTGAGGGCGACGACGGCGAGTATGCGCCCGAGATCGCCGACAAGGTGGCCC
>CABQMC010000299.1 GCA_902465115.1 uncultured Collinsella sp. | reverse complement strand
TGGGGTTCTTCGCGGGCTCGCTCGCCTCGGACGGATCGTCACCGAAGAACGCGAGCTTCGCCCATTTGCTTGTAACGAATCGCAGGATCTCCTCATCGGACGGTTCTGCGCCGAAGACGATGCGGGCGACGCCGTACCTTCCGCCCTCGACGTGCTCCGCCAGCCCGACCCAAAACTGGCCGTCGTGATATACGGTCAGGGTGGACGACACGCTGATCTGCATGGCTGGTTCCTCCTTTATGTAGATGACCATGCAGAGAAGGGACAACCAAGGAGGCAGGTTACTGATGCGGACTCCCGCACGCCCACGACTACCCGACGGGGACTGTGTTTTCATCTCTGGTGCCCGCATTGTAGCACGCGCGGATTCACGATGTTGATTGCCGGCGCCTAGACGGAGATGAAGGCGGTTCGATCTAGGTCAAGCCGGTCGCTCGTTCATGAAGCGGCCGATTCCCTGAAAATAAAAGGCGCCCACGAGGACACCTACAGGCTATCTTCGAACTACTTGGTTGGGGCAGACGGAGGAAAAAAATAGGGCAGAATCGCTCTCACGATCCCGCCCCGCAAACCCGAGGGTTTCTAACTGGCTCCATTATTCCGGGCTTCTCAGTTCTGTCATTGACCTAGGTATCATCCGTCTCCTATAGCGAGTGAATATAAAAATAGGGCAGAGTCGCTTGCGCAAGTCCGCCCCTAAAACCGTGAAGGTTTTGCTATCTGCAGGCTATTCTACCAACCCGAGCGATTCTGTCAACCTGCGAAGGAACTCGAGCGCGGAGCGAGCTGCGGCGTCGGGCCCCTTGTCGGGCAGCGCCTCGGTTTCGCCGTCGGCCCTGGCGAACATCTCGGCGAGCTCGGATGCGGCGCGCGAGCGCGAGGAGCCCTCGGGTACCAAGCCGGAGTGCGCCACGAGCACGGTCGCGACCTCCTGCATGGCCGTATTCCCCATCCACTTCCTCCTGGTCGCCTTGGGAATCCCCACGGCGGCGACCCTTCGGGAGACGCCGCTGGACGCCGAGCCCCGGGCGGCGCCCCTCTCGGCGAAGCAGTTGATCAGGCACGAGCCGTGCGCGGCGCAGTTGCGGACGGACTTCACGCGCTTGAGGTCGTAGTGGGAGGCCTCGAGGCGCCTGTCGCCCCATCGCCTGGCGCAGAAGCGCACGAAGTCGATGAGGGTGCCGAACGAGGTGAGCTCAAGGAAGGCCCAGGCAGGCATGTCGCCGGAGTACTTCGCGTAGAGGCTCGAGCTGTAGGGGCTGCGGCCGCTCATCTTGAGCTCGCGCAGGCGGTACTCCCTGTTTGCAGTGGTAAGCGATGCCATGTAGTCGGCCACGATGGCGTAGCCGTCCTCTCCACGGTCCTCCATCTCGCGAAGCAGTGTCACCTTCTGGAAATGCTCGATGTCGAGCGTCATGCCGAGCAGGGCGTGGCGCAGCTCCTGGTCGAGCGCCGCGAGCAGGCGCAGCTGGCCGAAGTCGAGGTCTACGTAGCGGCCGTCGCGCGGGCCTCCCTCGTATTTCGAGAAGAGTTTGCGGTAGGATGCGAGCTTGAAGAAGTTGCACTTGTCGCGCAGGTAGTCCGCGGCCTCTTCCTCGGAACACAGTTCGAAGGCTACGCCCTTCTGCTTGAGGTGCTCTATCTGCTGCTCGATCGTGAGGATCGGCTTCCTATCGTGGGGTTCGGCCATGCTCGGTCTCCTGTCATTGATTTGAGAATCCTATTCTACCAGCATGTTTGCCCTGAATCCTGAAGGCCCGTTCGCCAACTCATAAGCAAGCCACCTGAGACTACTCACTTTGTTCACGAATGGCGAAGACCTGCGACCTGGGGTTTTGCAAATGGCGCGCAAGCCACCCGCGTTAATTCACTTGCTGTTGAAGCTGGTGGTTTGCAGGCTCAAAGGCGGTTGAGTTTCAAAACGGGCGTTTTTCGGCGATATCGAGCCTCCAAAGGCGGCCCGCCGCGCCCTTTGGGACAAAAACAAAAACTCAAAGCCCTGAGTTTGAAAAAAGTTTTTGAGGTTGTCCCAGCTTTTGTCCCCGAAGCCGACGAAACGCGACATCGCGTCATTCGGCGGCACGCGTTCCGTGTCGATGCCGAAAACTGGGTGTAACTGGAGTGACGGGACGGCAGAACCGACGCCATCGAGTGGGAATAGAACAGACGTTCGATTCTGTGTTATAATATCCTG
>CABQMC010000298.1 GCA_902465115.1 uncultured Collinsella sp. | reverse complement strand
ATCACGCGGGCGCAAAATAAGCCGATGCCGACCGTATCCCCACGGCGCACCTGCCGATACTCCACGCCAGGTCGGTTCAATACCTCGGCAGGAGCATCCTCCAGCGCATCCGCCGCCACGGCAATCGTTCCGACCGAAAACTGCTCGAGCACGGCAGGCAGACCGCCCCAGTGGTCCTCATCCCAATGCGTCACAAAGACGGCATCGATATGGTGCACGTTATTGCGAACCAACGCCGCTACCACGCGCTCGTCGAGCCCGCAGTCGACGAGCGCTACTGCGTCGCCCTGGCGGATAAGAATCGCATCCGCCTGGCCCACATCGAGCACCGTCACCGAAGGCGGCGCGAATCGATCCCAGTAGACGTACGGAATCGCAGCCAAGAGCACCAGGCATGCAAGCCCCACCGCCATAGGACGTGCGCGGGGACGCGGCCACCAGACCAGCAGAACCGCCAGCACACACGGCACTAGGTAAATCCACATGCTATCGGGCGGCACGCTCACGGATGCACCCGGCACGGCGGCAAACAACTGCTCAAAGAACAGTGCGCAACGGGCGGCAATCATGGGCACAACGAGCGCCCAAGTCCGCAACGGCGCCACGAGCGAAAAGGGAACAAGCACGATCGACACAGCAAGCAGTACGCTCACCACCGGACCGATGACCGCATTTGCCAGCGGAGCAATGAGCGAGAACGTACCGAAGGCGGGAATGGTAATGGGAAGAGTCGCCAGTTGCGAGCACAGCGTGACAGAAAGCATGCTGGCGACGCCCGATGGCACACCCAGCTCACCCAAAGCGTAGGTCGCATAGGGGCAAAAGCACAGAATGGCTAAAACGCTGGCACATGAAAGCTGAAAGCCCATCTCGAACAGCACCGTCGGCCGCATTAGCACAAAGATGGACATGGTTGCGAAGAGAGCCGATGCGCCGTGCCGGCGACGCCCCGCGCCGTTTACGACAAGCGTCGCGAACACCATGCAGCACGCGCGCACGGCCGAGGGAGACGCGCCCGTAAAGGCAGCGTAGCCCACAAGCGTTATCGCCAATATCGCCCGCTGAAGACCACGCGAACACCGAGTCTTTTGCAATACACCCTCGATTACAAACCCCACGATAGCCAAATGGCTGCCCGAGACGGCGATAAGATGCGCCGTTCCCGTCACCGAAAACCAGTCGCCCGCCGGTTGGGCGCGCAGCTCGGCCGAACGACCGCAGACGACACCGGCTATGAGCGCACGCGCCGGGTCGGTCGCAGGCGCGATGGACGCAAGCAGCCCATTTCGCAGTCGAAGCAGCGGCCCCGGAAAGCCCTCATCGACCGACACAATCCGAACGGCTTGAACCTTGCGCACCTCGCCTCGGAGCACGCGCGATCGTCCATATGCATCGTTCTCAAAACGTGAAACGCGACCGATAACACGCGCGTGCGCCCCGACCTTGAGCTCGAGGTCGCACGATAGGCGAACCGTTGCCAAGTTCTTACCGTCCGCACGTGCCTCGCAGGTATAGGAATACACGTCGTCGTTTATGGATGGATCGCCCTGCACGACAAACTCGAGGCCGCTTGCCGCTCGACCGTCGAGCGCCTTCGAGGCGCCTAGCGTGCCCACAGCCCACCACGCCGAGACGACCGCTCCCGCCACGAGACCGACGGACGCGGCATACAGCCACCGCTTCAAAGGGGCAAGCCGCGCACAAGATTGAGCCAGCACAACGAAGACCGCCGCCGCAACGGGAATGGCCCATAGCAGCCCGACCGCCGGCGCCCGCTCCCTCAGCAGCGCATCAGCGGCCACGTTGAGCACCAAGGCGCAGCTCATGCACATGCCGGCACACAAGGCCATCGTCCACGGAAGCAGGGGCCGCGGAGGCATCACACGCTCGCGCTCGGTCGCACTCATACGCAGATGCAATCTTTGATTTTGGCAAGCTTCTTCTCGCCGATTCCCGACACACGCATCAGATCGTCAACCGAGGCAAAAGCACCGTACTTTGTCCGTTCATCGATAATCGACTGGGCCATGGAGGGACCGATGCCCGAGAGCGTCTGCAGCTCTGCCGCGCTTGCCGTATTGATGTTTACTAGGCCTGTTGCGCCACTCACGCCCGATGATGTGGAAGCCCCACCATCAACACCGGCTTCCGCAATGGACGCCTGCTGCTCCCCTACCGTTGGAACATGGATTTTT
>CABQMC010000297.1 GCA_902465115.1 uncultured Collinsella sp. | reverse complement strand
GCGCAGCACGCCGTCCAGGCCCTCGCCAAACTCGGGCGTCTGGATCTCGTTGGCATAGGTGGGGCTCACCGTGGTGATGGCATCGGCATAGTGCAGCGCGCCCAGCATGTAGTTGATGCTGCAGGCGTCGCAGCGCAACTGCGTGGCGGCCGCGGGAATATGCGCCACACCCAGGATGTCCTCCATCACGGTGTCACTAAACTGGCCCTGGAACGCCACGTTATGGATCGAGAACACGGTCTTGACGCGGTCGTACAGCGGCAGGCCCTGGTAGAACTCGCGCAAAAACACGGGCGCCAGCGCCGTCTGCCAGTCGTTGCAGTGCAGGATGTCGCACTCAAAACCGGCCGGCAGGTGCTGCAGGCTTTCGGTGATGGCCTTGGAGAAGAACGCGAAGCGCTCGCCGTCGTCAAAGAAGCCGTACGGATAGTCGCGAGCAAAGTAGCGCTCGTTGTCCACGAACATATAGGTGACGCCGTCGTGCTCGAGCTTCTCGAGCCCGCAGTACTCGTTGCGCCAGCCCAGGCTCACGTAAAAGTCGGCAAAGTGCTCCATCTGCGCCTTGTATTCGTCCTTGATGGTGGCGTACTTGGGCACCATCACGATGACTTCGGCGCCGGCGCGCACGAGCGCCGCAGGCAGCGAGCCCGCCACGTCGCCCAGGCCACCGGTCTTCACAAACGGTGCACACTCGGCCGAGGCAAACACGATCTGCATCTTTTTGCTGGAATCAGCCATATTGTCTCCCATGTTGTTATTCGAGAATAGCCGCCAGGCGCGAACCGGGCGGCTATTCTACATGTTACGAGCGATGTTGCGGTGCCAACGTTAACGTACGATCGTGGTATCGGAAGTTAACGGAGCCTTGCCCAGCACCAGGATGTTCTCGGGCGTGCCGCGAAGCTCGGTGTTGGTGGGAACCACGTTGTTCTTGTCCAGGATGGCGTTCTCAACGCGGGCGCCACTCTTGATGACGCAGCTCTGGTTGATGATCGAGTTGGTCACCGAGGCGCCTTCCTCAACCACGACGCCGCGCGACAGGATCGAGTTGCGCACGGTGCCCTTGATGATGCAGCCGGCCGAGATGATCGAGTTGCAAGCGTGGCTGCCGGTCGCATAGCGCGAAGGCGGCACATCGTGAGCCTTGGTCAGGATCGGGCGCTCGGGGTCAAAGAGCTGGTCGGCCACGGTCTGGTCGAGCAGGTCCATGCTGCGGCGATACAGCGACTTCTCGCTAAACACGCCCACAACCTCGCCCTTGTACTCGTAGCTGCACACGTCGATGTTACCAAAGTCGCCCTGGAGTGCCTCGAGCAGGTCCAGATAGTCGGCGGCCTGGTAGTGGTCGATAATCTCGAGCAGCGTCTCGCGGTTGACGATGCAGCAGTCCATAGAGGCGTTATCGCCGTACACGACGCCAGCGCTCACGCCCGTCAGGCGGCCGTTCTCGTTGATCTGCAGCTTGGTCTCGTCATCGACGTTGCGCGTGGCCTTGCAGTACACCACGGTCATCTGGGCGCCAGAGTTCTCGTGCGCGTCAATGATGGTGTTGAGGTCCATGTTAAAGATGATGTTGGTGCCCATCATCACAACGTAGGGTTTATCCGAGCGCTGGAACAGTGTCTTGTTGGAGATGATGTCGCGCAGCAGGAAGCGCATGCCGCCCTTGGTGGTGCCATACGCGTTGCCGGGCACCATGAACAGGCCGCCCTTCTTGCGGTCCAGGCCCCAGTCCTTGCCCGAGCCCACGTGGTCGATCAGCGAGCGGTAGTTGCCCGGCATGACGACACCGACGGTCTTGATGCCGGCATTCATCATGTTGGACAGCGGGAAGTCGATCAGGCGGTAGCGGCCCAAAAACGGAACGGACGCGATGGGGCGGTCCTTGAGCAGCACGCTGCCGTAGGTCGAAGAGTAGTTAGCGGTGATATAACCGATGGCCTTGCGATTGATCATCGGATCATTCCCCCTTCCCGATAACGACGTCATTTCCAACGACGGCCGTATCCTTGGTGGTATCGACAGAGCCGAGCTTCACGCCCTCTTCGACCGTGGAGTTCTCGCCCAAAATAGCGCGGCAGATGTGCGCGCCGCTCTTAACGTGCGCACCCGGCAGCAGCACGGAGTCCTCGACCACGGCGCGCTCCTCGATGATGACATCGGTCGAAAGGATCGAGTGGCGAGCGGTGCCGTAGATCTTGCAGCCGTTGGAG
>CABQMC010000296.1 GCA_902465115.1 uncultured Collinsella sp. | reverse complement strand
AGGATGTCGCCGCGCAGCACGACGACTTTATGGTCAAGGCGCGCGCCATGGGCATCGAGCCGCCGCTCGACCCCATCATGGGCATCATCTTCCTGCCCCTGCCGGTGATCCCGACGCTCCGCATCCGCCCCGAGGGCATGTTCGACGTCACCACCTTCACCTACGCCGACTAGTCATTAGGCGTTCCTTTTTGCCCGGCAGTGTAGTCATCGGGGACGTTCTTAAACAACTAGTCGTTGGGGACACTCTTTGGCGTGTTGCTTGGCGCTGCGACCGTGGGGCTTCTGGTGAGCGTGAGCTATTTGCTAGGTCCTTGTAACGTTTACGCCCGCAGAGTCTTATCTGAGCTCCCTTTGGGTACGTTGGAATCGGATACACGTTCGATTCCAACAAGTCCGAAGGGAGCTTTTCTATGTTTAAACTGATTGCATCCGATATGGACGGCACGTTGCTTGATGAGAATAGCCAGGTACCGCCCGAGACATATGAGCTGATTGAGGCCCTGAGCGAGCGCGGCGTGCATTTTGCTGCGTCCTCGGGCCGCCGTTACGACCGCCTATGTGAGTTCTTTGCGCCCGTGGTCGACAAAATGGACTTTGTCGCGGCGAATGGTGCGCAGGTCTATGCAGAAGGGGTCGAGGTCGATCGCGAGGTATATTCGCATCTCGCCGTCCGCAAGCTCGCGCGCACGGTCAAGATGTTTCCTAACATGCATCTGGCGCTCTTTGATCGCACCAAGTCCTTTTTGCTCGACGACGAGGACAAATTTGTCCGCGAGATCGACAAAGATCTGCCCAACGCCGAACGCATTTGGGGACTGCCCGATCCGCATGTGAATATCATCAAGGCATCGATTATCTGCGATGACGGCAACGTGATGGACAACGCCTACGTGTTGCAGCGCGAGCTGGGCGACCTGTTCTCTTTCGCGCCTTCGGGCAACGCGTGGATCGACGCCATGCAGCCCGGCGTGTCGAAGGCGTCGGGAATTGAGCAGCTCATGGAGCACTATGGCGTCGAACGCGACGAGGTCATGGCGTTTGGCGACTCGATGAACGACTATGAGATCATTCGCTTTGTCGGTACGGGCTGCGCGATGGAAAATGCACGCCCCGCGCTCAAGGCAGTCGCCGATCGCGTGGTGGGGCGCAACCGCGACCACGCTGTCCAGCAGGAGCTCCGCCGTGTTCTGGAGAGCCTCGCCTAATCCGGCAGTTAGGGACGTTCCTTTTCTGCCGGCAGCCGGGGACAGTCCTTGCGGCGTCCCGCGAAGAGTGTCCCCAACGACTAGTCATTCAAGAACGTCCCCAATGACTAGTCGTTTAAGAACGTCCCCAATGACTAGCCGATGACTAGGCGAGGGCGGCCATGATGGTGCGGGCGACGCCGTCGTGGTCGTTATCGTATTCGGTGATGGCATCGGCGGCCTCGCGGTCCTCGGGCTCGGCGTTGATCATGGCCATGCCATGGCCCGCTGCCTGCAGCATGGGGATGTCGTTGATGTTGTCGCCGAACGCCCAGGCGTCGGCGAGACGCTCGCCTAGGTGCTCGCATAGCCACGTGAGGGCCGTTCCCTTGGTGGCGCCCTCGCCCATGACCTCGATATTCATGGCGTACGAACGCGTGACCTCAATGCCTCCGAGCGTGTCGAGCTCCGCCGCGATGGCATCGCGATCGGCCGGGTCGTGCCAGTACATGGCGATGCGTTCGAGTGTCTCAACCTCGTCGATCTTGCTGTCGATATCCATGTCGATCGGTGTTCGCGTACGCTTGAGCGAAGCCGCAATGTGGGGGTCGCCGCCGCAGAATTCGTCCAGGCGCGTGTAGAGCGAACGGGGGAGGAAGCACTGGCCGTCGGCGAAGATATCGAAGGTGACGTCATGGCCGGCGGCAATGCTATGGACGCGGTGGGCGATGGCGCGGTCGAGCGGTCGGCTCAAAATGCGCGTAGCACGTGAGGTATCGGTGGGCGTACCGTCGTCGAGCTGCCAGACGCTGGCGCCGTTGGCGCAGACCGCGTAGTGTACGGCGGGGTGGGCGAGGATGGGCTCAAAGATGCCCGACAGCGGGCGCCCCGTGCAAGGCACAAACTCAATACCGCGGCGCGCGAGCTCGTCGAGCATTGCCCAGGTGGCGTCGCTCATCTGCTTATCGCTCGTCAGCAGCGTTCCATCCATATCGGAAAACACAATCATTTGTTGCGATCCTTTCTACTGGCATAAAAAGCGTGGCCGAGGGCGG
>CABQMC010000295.1 GCA_902465115.1 uncultured Collinsella sp. | reverse complement strand
GTGCAGCTAAGGCGTATTTGGCGGCACGTTTGATATTGTTGCGCGAAAGGGTGCACATCCAACCCGCGATAAACAAAAATACCCAGCTGATGCTGGCGCGCCAGATGTCTTGAAAGACAGTCTGGGTAAACCAGGGCATATCCCAGTCGTACAGGTAGGCGAGATCGTAGCAAGCGTGAAAACCTGCCATTGAAATCATCGTAAACCCGCGGACGGTATCAAAGATAGTGATGCGTTTTTGCATTACGAGAACCGGCGCATTAAGCCGACGACTTTGCCCAAGATGACGGGATTCGTTGCATAGATAGGCTCCATGGTGTCATTCTCAGGCTGCAGGCGTACGCGTCCCTGCTCCTTGTAGAACGTCTTGACGGTCGCTGAACCATCAATCATGGCCACGACAATTTCGCCGTTCATGGCACTCTTTTGTTCACGGACGATGATGTAATCGCCATTGAAGATGCCGACATTGATCATTGAGCTCCCATGCACCTCAAGGATAAAGGAACCCTGATCGGTGGCGATTTCGGTCGGGATAGTAAAAGTGTCTTCGATATTCTGCTCGGCCAGAATGGGAATCCCAGCCGCGACGCGACCAACGAGCGGTAGCGAGACCGTTCCGCGAGGTGTGGTGGGCTCGTCAGATTTAGAAATTGAGACCGAGGAACCGTCCTCGTTAAAGAGTTCCAGGGCGCGCGGTTTGGTGGCATCGCGCTTGAGTAGCCCCCGCGCCTCCAGAGCAGATAGATGGGCGTGCACGGTGCTGGGGGAGGAAAGGCCCACGGCAGAAGCCATCTCGCGAACGCTGGGCGGATAACCCTTCTCCTGCTGATATTCCTTGATGAAGTCGTAAATTTGCTGCTGACGCTTGGTAATTTTGCGAGCCATCAGGGCATCCTCTCTACCCATGTCAAACAAATGTTCGAATTTTGCTTGACAGGAACAACTGTTCGAAGATAATAATAACCGAACATTCGTTCTCGCGCTAGACATTTTTGTCCGCGCGGCTTGATAAAACTGTTCTCAGCAAAACACGCGAGAGGAGAACATGATGAACGCAACGAATATGGTCCAGGGAAACCTCGCCCTTAAGCTCGAGACGCCTGCCGCGCCCGCTTTTACTGTTGTCAAGGGTGGACGTTCCGGTTATCAGCCTTTGCCCGTAAAGTCTGCTCGCACTCAGTATGCTGTTGCCGCGCCGACTCCCGCTGCCCTGAAGGTCTCGACGATTGTTGCCGTCGCCGTTGCGCTCACGCTCTTTTTTGTCCTCGCTACGTCGGTCTTTAGCGCTCGTCACGCCGCGTATGCCGAGTCCGTTTCCAACGTTACCTACGAGACCATTCGCGTTCAGCCTGGTGATTCTCTTTGGTCGCTTGCCGAGGAATATCCAATCGAAGGCCTTTCCACGCAAGAGACTTCCGACATGATCCGTAACGTCAATCATCTGGAGCATGGTTCGCTCGTCGCCGGTGCGCATCTTAAGGTTCCTGCTCGTTCGTAATCATTATCGCGCTGCGCATGGTACCCTTGTTATCGTTTAAGAGGAGGTACCATGCGCTGTCCCAAATGCGGCAAGGCACATACCCGCGTCGTTGATTCCCGTATGCAGGAGTCAAACAACACCATTAAGCGCCGTCGCGAATGTTGCTCGTGTAACTATCGCTTTACAACGTTCGAGCGATGCGAAGACCCAATCGAGGTCATTAAGTCGGACGGAACCAAGCAGCGGTTCGATCGCAATAAGCTGCTCGTCGGCTTGATGCGCGCCACCATCAAGCGCGATATCGACACTAAGAAGCTCAATGAGATTATCGATGACATCGAGGTCGAGCTGCGCTCTCGCACGCTGACGGCCGTTACGTCCCATGAGTTGGGTGACATGGTACTCAAGCGCTTGGCCAAGATCGACAAGGTGGCGTACATCCGCTTTGCCTCGGTCTACCGCGATTTCAAAGACGTCGATGAGTTTCTGCAAGAGCTCGACAAGCTAAGGTGATTCCATGTCAAACATTACCGTCAACATAAAGCGTCTCGACCCCACCGTCGAGCTTCCCAAATACGCCCATCCCACCGATGCCGGCTTGGATCTGCGCTCCAACGAGGACTGCGTCCTGAAGCCCTTCGAACGCCGTCTGGTCTCTACCGGGCTGGCCATCGCCCTGCCCGATGGCTACGCCGGCTTCGTCCAGCCCCGCAGCGGCTTGGCCATCAAGCAGGGCCTGTCTATAGTCAATACGCCGGGCCTCATCGACGCCCACTAC
>CABQMC010000294.1 GCA_902465115.1 uncultured Collinsella sp. | reverse complement strand
TCGGGGGTGTCAACGATAAAGCGGTCGTTGGGCGAACGTCCGGTACGCTCCCCCGTCTCGATCACCAGCGCGCCGTTGGATGCCATGCGGCCTTCGTTGCGGCGGATGGCATGCTCGACGAGCTCGGCTGCCGGCAGGTCAACCAGCAGGCGGGGCTGGTTCTCAGCGGGGTCTTCGACCAGCGTAATGCCAAAATTGGACAGAACTTCTGCAGGGGTAACACCAGGCATGGGGCCTCCTTTAAAAACGCGGCACGTGGACGCGGCGCGCACTTTACTCACGTAAAGCCCGTTGTACCCGATATGCAAAAACGTTTTTGCGGCAAGGGCGGCAAGCCCGCCCAACGGTCAAAAATCGCAGGCAAGCGGCCCAGTCATTGGGGACGTTCTTAAACGACTAGTCATTGGGGACACTCTTGAACAGGCAACATTCAAGGAGCGTCCCCGGATGCCGGCACTTAGGGACGTTCCCAAAGTGCCGGCACATAAGGAACGTCCCTAAGTGCCGACTACCGAATGGCGCCGCCGAAATTATCGAACAACCTGTTCAAAAACACGAGCGGACACCGCGGTATCTATACTAGAGCGCAGCAATAGAAAGGACCCCGCTTTGAGCATCACGCCCCTCGATAGCATTCGCCGCGCCATCGCCCGCCGTAACGGCATCTCCAACCCCGCTGCATCGAAAGACGGCGCCGCGAAGGCCCAGGGCGGACGCATCGAGAACGGCCTGTTCCCCGCATCACACACCGCCGAGGAGCTCGCACGAATCCAAGAGCTGAGCCAGCGTAACGCCGGCGGTCCCGACAGCAGCCAGGCCACACGCCGTCGCCGCGAGCGCGATCGCCAGCCCGGCCCCATCCACCGCATGGTCAATGCCTGGTGGAACCGCCTGCTCGGAGCCGTCTACGGCGGCGGCTTCTCCACGCAAGAAGCCGAGTACGAAGATCACGCCACCCGTCGCGACTATCTTTGGAATACCCTGGGCACCGCCGTATGGGGCATGGCGTTTCCCCTGCTCACCATCGTGTCCACGCAGCTCGTAGGCGCCGAGGAGGCCGGCAAGTTCTCCATCGCCTTTGTCACCGGCACGCTCATCATGATCGCGTGCAACTACGGCGTGCGCAATTTCCAGGTCTCGGATATCGACGAGAAAACCTCCTTCGCCTCCTACCAGCTCAACCGCTGGCTTTGCGGAGCGCTCGCAATGGCATGTGGACTGGTATACAGCAGCGCCCGCGGCTATGACGCGCAGATGGCCACGATTGGCCTGGGCGTCTACCTGTATAAGGTGATCGACGGCATCGCCGACGTGTACGAGGGCCGCCTGCAGCAGGCCGACAAGCTCTATTTGGCCGGCATGAGCCAAACGCTGCGTTCCGCCGGCGTCATCGCGGTCTTTAGCGTGGCACTGTTCCTCACGCGCAGCATGCCCATCGCGGCCATGGCCATGGGCATCGCCGCGATTGCCTCGCTCGTGCTGGTCACCGCCCCGCTCGCCCTGCTCGAGACCGAAAAATCGCGCCGCATGAGTCTGCGCGAGGCTGGCCACCTGTTTGTCCAGTGCGCCCCGCTCTTTGGTGCGCTGTTCCTGTTCAACCTTATCGAGAGCATGCCCAAGTTCGTGATGGAAGGCACGCTGGCCTACAAGTATCAGCTGTACTTTAATGCCCTGTTCTTTCCGGCGCAGGCCATTTTGTTGAGCATTGGATTTATCTATAAACCGCAGCTCATGTGCTTGTCGAGCATTTGGGCTAATCCTCGCAAGCGTCGTCGCTTTGACCTGATTATTGTTGCCGTTATGGCGCTGATCGTAGTCATCACCGGCGTGTGCGCCGCATTTATGGCAGGTCCCGGTATTCCCCTCATGAGCTTTATGTACGGCCTCAACTTTGAGCGCTACCGCACATTGGCGCTGCTGATGGTCGTCGCCGGCGGCGTAACCGCGGCCATCGATTTTATCTACGCCATTATCACGGTGCTGCGCCACGCCGGCGAAGTCACCAAGATCTACCTGATCTGCTTTGCCGTGAGCGTGGTGCTCCCGGTGATCCTGATCAACCTGCTGGGCCTGATGGGCGCCGTGGTGAGCTACCTGGCGGTTATGGCCCTACTGCTGGTGTTGCTGATAATCGAGTACGCCCACATCCGCCAGCGCATCGAACGCGACCGCAACCCATACGGCGCCTAACTGGCGCAAGACTGGGGGCAGCTAATTTGGGAGGGGCTTTTTTGACTACCCCTTACGCCATCATTCTCCAGGGTTGATGTTCG
>CABQMC010000293.1 GCA_902465115.1 uncultured Collinsella sp. | reverse complement strand
ACGCCTGCATGCCAAGTACCTTAAACCCGTCTCGGACGAGCCTGTGCCATTGGTACTTCAGTTCCATGGGTATCCGGGTGCAAGCCGCAGCTGGTTTGAGCAGGCGTCGTTTGCGGGCATGGGCATGGCGCTCATTGCTCTCGATTGTCCTGGCCAAGGAGGCCCCTCCGAGGACATTGGTGGATTTGAGGGCACGACGGTCGCGGGCCATATCGTCGCCGGTATCGACGGCGACCCGGCCAACCTCTACTATGTCCGCCTACATCAGGATATTCGCATTCTGTGCCGTATCGTTCGCGAGCTCGAGGGCATCGATCTTACCCGCGTGTATGTGAACGGCGCATCGCAGGGCGGCGGGTTGGGCATTGCGACCTGCGCGCTTAACAGCGAGCTTATCAATCGCGCCGCCATCCTCTATCCCTTCCTGTCGGATTTCCGCCTGGTTTGGGATCTGGACGCCGACGATATTGCCTATGAGGGCCTGCGCTATTGGTCGCGCTGGTTTGACGAGGACTCGACCCGTATCGAGGAAGCCTATGCCAAGCTGGCGTACTTCGATTCCAAGAACTTTGCCCCCATGGTCAAATGCCCCGTTCTGTTTGGCACGGGCACAGCCGATATCGTCTGTCCGCCGGCGACGCAGTTTGCGGTGTACAACAACCTGTCCTGCGACAAGCGTCATGAGTTCTTTGAGGGCTTTGGCCACGAGGAGATTCAGGACTTTGATGATTTGATCATTCCGTTTTTCTGTGAGGGAGGGGAGGCTCATGTCTAAGTGCGAGAGCAATGTTGACGAGCTGATTGTCCCCGGGCTCGTGGGAATTCCTGGAACGGTTTCGTCAAGGCTCGCAGACTATCGGGACTGGCACGGTGATGTCCAAGATGTTTCTGATTTAGAGACATGCGCTCCGAATCTTGAGATTCAAGGCCTGGCCATTACGGCGATTGACTTTGTTAACCCCTGCGCCCGTTACTCGGAGGTTTCCTTTGAGCTCGGTGACCATGCGGTCCACGCTCGTTTGATTGAGCCTGTCGGTCGTGCCCGAGTATCTGAGCGCGTGCCGCTGTGCCTGATGTTCCACGACATCGATCGGCCTGTGCGCGGCTGGCATCACATGACGAGATTTGCCGCCATGGGATATGCCGTGCTTGCACTGGACGACGGTGTTGCTGGTACGGACGACCTGCAGCGGGGGATTGCTTCGCCCGCTTTTGTCGAGCGCGTCCGTTGGGGCTGCGCGTTGGCGAAGGTCGCGCGCAATCTTGACGGCGTAGACTCCGATCGCATTTTTGCGTGGGGCGAGGGCCTTGGCGGCGGCGTCGCGCTGGCGGTTTCCGCTCTGGACGAGCGGGGCCTTGCCTGCACGGCGGTTGCCAATCCAATCCCCGGTGGCCTTGAGGCTCTGTCGTCTCGGGTGCGCGGATCGGTGCTCATGGGCACATCGCTCATGGATGCCGTGAGCGATCCCAAGGGCCAGTTCGCCGTATTCAACGGTCTTGAGTGTGACCGGAGGCATATCATCTATGCCAAATACGCTCACGAGCGCATCAATGCGTTCGAAAACGAAGTCGTCGACTTCTTGAACCAAACGTTCTACCCGTGTTCTTTGGCCTAGACGGCCTGGACACTGCCAACAAGAGTGGGTGGCATAGGGCCGCCCGCCAGACAACTAAGGAGATTCTTGTGGCAACTCAGAAATTCACCGGCGTTATCCCTCCCGTCGTTGTTCCCGATACCGAAGACCACCAGCTTGATGTTGCCTCCTTTGAGCGCAGCATCAACCGCATGATCGATGCCGGCGTCGATGGCCTGTTCTTCCTGGGCTCCTCGGGCGAGGTCGTCTTCTCCACCGACGAGCGCCGTCGCCAGATTGTCGCCGAGGCCGTGCGCATCGTCGACCACCGCGTTCCCGTTCTGGTCGGCATCATCGATACCGAGACCGAGCGCATGATCGAGCATGGTAAGGTCGCTCAGGAGCTGGGCGCCGATGCGCTTGTCGCCACCTGCCCGTTCTATGCCCTGCAGGGCATGACCGAGGTCGAGGAGCACTTCCGCATCCTGCACGAGGAGCTCGACCTGCCCATCTTCGCCTACGACATCCCCGTGTGCGTCCACACCAAGCTCCCCTGGAAGCTCCTTGCCAAGCTCGGCGCCGAGGGCGTCCTGGCCGGCGTCAAGGATTCCTCGGGTGATGACATCTCGTTCCGCTACCTCGTTCAGGAGAACGAGAAGAACGGCCACCCGATGAGCATCCTCACCGGTCACGAGGTCGTCGTTGACGGTGCCTACCTCGGTGGCGCCGACGGTTCCGTCCCG
>CABQMC010000292.1 GCA_902465115.1 uncultured Collinsella sp. | reverse complement strand
TGGAGCGGACAACGGGGCTCGAACCCGCGACCCCAACCTTGGCAAGGTTGTGCTCTACCAACTGAGCCATGTCCGCTTACGAGGATTAATCTTACGTGATGCCCGCATCCTATGCAAGAACTTTTTTTGAAAAGTTTTGCGACGCTCTCGCGAGGGCATCAGTCGTCACGAAAGGCGCGAACAAACGCAGGCTCGCAGCGAGATGCCCCTACATCTCACCGAGCATGATCCAGGCAGAGCTGTCCTGCGCGAGCCTGCCGTCTGCAAGCGGTGATGAGGTGAGCAGGACCCTGCCCGCCGGCAGCTCCACGGGTGCTGCACCGAAGTTCGTCACACACGCCCAGCCGTTATCGCGGCGATAGGCGATGACGCCGCCCTCAGCGCCCTCGGCACCATCCGCAAGACCGGTGCGCCCGTCAAGATCGAGCCACGCAAGATCGTTGGCGCACCCGCGCAGCTTGCGCCGCAGCCAGAGGGCGTCACGATAGAGCGCAAGCATCGATGTCGGGTCCACTTCTTCCCTATCGGCAGCATAATCGGAAAACCATGCAGGCTGCGGCAGATGGGGCGCCGCATCGGCGTCTGCCGGCGAAAACCCAAACGATCCGCCATGCGCGGGATCGTCCGCCGCCACCCACGGCAGGGGCACACGACAGCCGTCGCGCCCCTTCTCACGCTTCGGTCCGTGCGTATTGGTCGCAGTAGGGTCTTCGAGTGCAGCCCACGGGATATCAGCCACCTCAAAAAGGCCGAGCTCCTCACCCTGATACACGTATGCCGAGCCCGGAAGCGCCAGCTCAAGCAAAAGGGCCGCCCGCGCGCGGCGCTCGCCGAGTTCACGGTCCTCGTCATAAGACGACCCGTCGCGCAAGAGCCAGTCGAGCGCAATCTGGTGGTAGCGCGTCGCCTTGATTTGCGGCAGGGCATAGCGTGTCGCCACGCGCGGCACGTCGTGGTTGGAGAGTACCCAGGTCGAGGCGGAATCGGATTCGACGGCTGCCTTCAAGCCCTTCTCGATTGCAGTGTGCATGTCATCATAGGTCCAAGTGGCCTTGGCAAACTCAAAGTTGAATGTCTGGCCAAGCTCGCTGGGACGCGCGTAGAGATACTGGCGCTCGGGCAGCACCCACGCCTCGGCAACGGCACTGCGCGGCGGATTATAGCGGTCGAACACGCGGCGCCACTCGCGATAGATCTCGTGGACCTCATTGCGGTCCCACAGCGGATGGGTGCCGTCGTCAACCATGTCATCGCCCTCGGCGAGATGCCACCGGTCGAGGTCATCGCGGTCGAGATCCTTGGCGAGACCCTGCGCCACATCAATGCGAAAGCCGTCGACGCCTCGATCGCTCCAAAACGCCAGGGCGTCGCAAAAGAGCGCGTGAACCTCAGGGCATGACCAGTCAAAGTCCGGCTGCTCGGGCGTAAACATGTGCAGATACCACTGACCGTCCGCAACACGCGTCCATGCGGGGCCGCCAAAGTTGGCATTCCAATTGGTGGGAGGCAGCTCGCCATGCTCGCCGCGACCATCGCGGAAGATATAACGGGCGCGCTCGGGCGATCCGGGGCCGGCGGCAAGAGCGGCTTTGAACCAGGGGTGCTGGCTGGATGAATGGTTGGGCACGATGTCGACGATGACCTTGATGCCGCGCGCGTGAGCCGCAGCGATCATGTCATCGAAGTCGTCAAGCGAGCCGAGACGTGGATCGACATCGCAGTAGTCCGCCACATCATAGCCACCATCGACAAGAGGCGATGGGTAAAACGGGCTCAGCCAGATGGCCTCAATACCCAGCCGCTCAAGATAGTCCATCTGCTGGGTAATGCCCGCGATATCGCCCAGACCCGAACCAGTCGAATCCTTAAACGAGCGCGGGTAGATCTGATAGATCGCGGCATCGGACATCCATGAACGCGAAGAAGACTTTTCTGTAACCATGGGGCGTGCCTCCCTTGCAACGAGGTTTTGTGAGATGCCCACGATGATACGCCCAAAGCTGACATTCGCAGCAAACAACGCCACAGCCACGACCCAAAATGCTCGCCCCCTCTCGGGTTCAAGCCTCCTGGGACGAATCGACCGATTAGTGAAAAGAACGGAAGACCCACTTTCCCGGCCACGACAGCGAGCGGGCTCCGGGTGCCCCAGGTTGCCGAGAAAGAGGAGGGAAGCGTACTTTATGTACGCGACCGACGATTGAGGGGCAAGATGGGGTGCCCGGGGCTCGCGCAGCGTCAACAAAAAACGCGGTTCGTTAGAACCGCGTAAGATAGTTGGAGCGGACAACGGGGCTCGAACCCGCGACCCCAACCTTGGCAAGGTTGTGCTC
>CABQMC010000291.1 GCA_902465115.1 uncultured Collinsella sp. | reverse complement strand
GTCGACCTTGCTCACTTCGGTGCCGCCGCCCATGGCGCTGTCCGGCTTGCCGCCGCCCTTGCCGCCGCAGATAGGCGCGATGGCCTTGATGATATCGCCTGCCTTGACGCCGCTTGCGACCGCTTCCTTGCCGCACACGGCCAGAAGCGTGACCTTGCCGTCCTTGACGGAGGCGAGCACGCCGACGATCTTGGGCTCCTTGTCGCGCAGGAAGTCGCCGAGCTTGCGCAGGGCATTCGCGTCCATGCCGTCGCGCTGGGCGGTGACGAGCTTGAGACTCTTGACCTCCTTGGCGGACGTGAGGAAGGAACGTGCCTCGCCGAGCGATGCCTGCTCCTTGAACTTTTCAAGCTGGCTTCTGATCTCCTTCATCTCGCTCAGCATACCGCCGATGCGGCTTTCGAGCTCGTTCGACGTGGTCTTTAAGAGCTGCGCCGCGCGGATGAGCTTCTCCTGGCCGCTTCTAAGCTCTTCGAGCGTCTGTTTGCCGGTGATAGCCTCGATGCGGCGCACGCCGGAGGCAACGCTGCCCTCGCTCTTGATGCGGAAGAGGCCGACCTTGGCGGTGTTGTCAAGGTGCGTACCGCCGCAGAACTCCATGGACACATCGCCCATCTCGACCACGCGGACAACGTCGCCGTACTTTTCGCCAAACATGGCGACAGCGCCCTTCTTCTTCGCTTCCTCGATGGGCAGCACCTCGGTCACAACGGGGATGCCGCGCAGGATCGCGTCGTTGACGAAGGTATCGACCGCGAGCAGCTGCTCGGGCGTGATGGACTCAAAGTGCGTGAAGTCGAAGCGCAGACGGTCGGGCTCAACAAGAGAACCGGCCTGATGCACGTGGTCGCCGAGCACCGCCTTGAGCGCGGCGTCGAGAAGATGGGTGGCCGTGTGGCCGCGGCGGATGGCCATGCGGCGCTCCACATCAATGGATGCCGTCACGGTGTCGCCAAGCTGGAAGCTGCCGTGGATGACCTTACCTGTGTGCATGAACTTGCCGCCCTTGTTCTTCTGGACGTCCGTGACCTCAAACACGGCCTCGCCGCAGCGGATCACGCCCGTATCGCCGATCTGGCCGCCCATTTCGGCATAGAACGGAGTCTTGTCGAGCACGATGATGCCCTCCACGCCGCTCATCATAGCCTCGGCCTGCTCACCCTCGACCACCAGCGCGACGACCTTCGCATCGTCGACGGAATCGTGGTCGTAGCCGACAAATTCCGTGGACGGAATGTCCTTGCCGAACTCAACGCCCGCCCAGCCGAGGTCACCGAGCGCCTTGCGCGCCTCGCGGGCGCGGGTCTTCTGCTCCTGCATCTCGTGGTCAAAGGCCTTGCGGTCGAGCGTCATGCCCTCGTCCTCGACCATCTCGACCGTCAGGTCGATGGGGAAGCCGTAGGTGTCGTACAGCTTGAACGCGTCCGCGCCGGAGAAGACGGTCTCGCCCTTCTCCTTGTGGGCGTTCAGAAGCTCAGTGAAGATCTTCATGCCGCCGTCGATGGTCTTGGCAAAGTTCTCCTCCTCGGTGCGGATGACCTTGGTGATATAGGCCTGACGCTCGCGCAGCTCGGGATAATGGCCTTCGTTCTCGTGCACGACCGTATCCACGACCTCATAGAGGAACGGACGGTTGACGCCAAGCAGCTTGCCGTGGCGGGCGGCTCTTCTCAGCAGGCGGCGCAGCACGTAGCCGCGGCCCTCATTGCTGGGCAGCACGCCGTCGCAGATCATAAAGGAAGCCGAGCGGATGTGGTCGGTGATGACGCGCAGGGACACGTCTTTCTCGCGGCTCTGGCCGTAGCTCGCGCCGGTGATCTCCGTGACCTTGTTCGTGATGTTCATCACCGTGTCGACGTCGAAGAGCGAATCAACATCCTGGCACACGACGGCCAGACGCTCAAGGCCCATGCCGGTGTCGATGTTCTTCTGCTTGAGCTCGGTGTAGTGGTCGTGGCCGTCGTTGTCGAACTGGGAGAAGACGACGTTCCAGACCTCCATATAGCGGTCGCAGTCGCAGCCGACGGTACAGCCGGGCTTGCCGCAGCCGTACTTTTCGCCGCGGTCGTAGTAAATTTCAGAGCAGGGGCCGCACGGACCGGAGCCGTGCTCCCAGAAGTTGTCCTCCTTGCCGAACTTGAAGATGCGGTCCTCGGGGATGCCGATCTCCTCGTGCCAGATGCGGAACGCCTCGTCGTCGGCGGGTGTGGTCTCGTTGCCGGCGAAAACAGAGGGATACAGGCGGTTCGGGTCGAGGCCGACCCACTCGGGGCTCGTCAGGAATTCCCACGCCCAGTGGATGGCCTCGGTCTTGAAATAGTCGCCGAACGAGAAGTTGCCGAGCATTTCAAAGTA
>CABQMC010000290.1 GCA_902465115.1 uncultured Collinsella sp. | reverse complement strand
ATGGCCATTGGCGGCGCCGTCGGAGGCCTTGTTGCGGCCGTGGGCCACGTTACGGCCTATACCATCGGCATGACGAATGTCCTCATGGTCATTGGCTTTGCCACGGGCGGCATCTCGAACTTGCTGTGGTGCTGCGTTGCCGGCGGCACGGCTTTTGTGATGTCTGCGGCGCTGAGCTACTGCTTTGGCGTGGTGCCGACGAAGGAGCAGGCGGCAGAAGACGAAGCCGATTCGACCGAAACGATAGCGAGCGTTGTCGAGGCAGGCGCATAAACCTGTGCGACAAAGGACGATTTCTTTGTCATGCTCCAAGGTCGCGGCTCGTGTGGATCGCGGCCTTTTTGTATCTGGGGGACAAAGTGGCTACACTACAATCCGTTTGAGCAATAGATATATAGGTAGTACCGTGGGGGGCGGATGTAGATGGTCGAGTGGATTGTTAAGCGCGCGCAGGGCGACCGTGCACGCGTGGGTACGTTGACGGGCGTGGTGTGTATTCTCACCAATGTGGCACTATGTGCTGCGAAGGGTGCAATTGGCGTGCTGTCGGGATCGGTTTCGATCGTGGCGGATGCCATGAACAACCTGTCCGATGCCAGCTCGAACATCGTGAGCGTGCTGGGCTTTAAGCTGGCGAGCAAGCCGGCCGACCCCGAGCATCCTTACGGCCACGGTCGCTACGAGTATCTCTCGGGTCTGGTCGTGGCGGCGCTCGTGCTGCTGATTGGCGTTGAGTTGGTGAAGTCCTCGGTTGAACGTGTCATCCACCCCGAGCCTGTCGAGTTTTCGCTTGCCCTGGTGGCAGTTCTAGTGCTTTCGATGGCCGTAAAGCTCTGGATGGCGGCCCTCAACCAAAAGCTCGGTGACCGCATTGAGTCCGAGACGCTGCATGCGACCGCTCAGGATTCTAAGAATGATGTCCTTGCTACGGGTGCTGTGTTGGCGTGCGCGATTGTTTCCCAGGTGACGCATATCAATCTTGATGCCTGGGTTGGACTTGCCGTTGGCGCCTATATTGGCTGGAGCGGCTTTGAGCTTATTCAAGATACGGTGAGCCCGCTTTTGGGCCAGGCGCCCGATCCCAAGTTGGTCAAGCACATCCGAGACAAGATCATGAGCTACCCCGGCGTTTTGGGCGTTCATGACCTAATGGTTCACGACTATGGCCCGGGCAGGAAGTTCGCAAGTGCGCACGCCGAGATGGCGGCCGAGGCCAGCCCGCTGGAAAGTCACGACACGCTCGATAGCATCGAGCAGTCGTTTAGGGACGAGGATGGCATGATCGTCACGCTCCATTACGATCCCATCGTGACCGACGATTCAAAGGTGGCGAGCATGCGCCTGCGCATCAACGCCATGGCCCAAGAGATCGATAGCCGCCTTTCGATTCACGATCTGCGTTGCGTGCCGGGCCCCACGCACACCAACGTGATCTTTGACTGCGTGCGACCCTCGGATCTGCGAATGAGCGCCGAGGACCTAAAGCACGAGTTGGCGAAACGGGTCGAGTCGGAATACCCCAAGTCAATTGCCAAGATTACGATCGACGAAGACTACGTAGGGCATACCCACGAGTAGGGCTGTGCCGGCAAAGCAAGTTATACAGAAGGGGAGAATATGAAGAGGCTGTATCTGCTCCGCCACGGTCAGACGGAGTTCAACGTCAAAAAGCTGGTCCAGGGCCGCTGCGATTCACCGCTGACCGACCTTGGCCGCAAACAAGCGGGAATGGCAGCCGCATGGCTCAAAGCCCACGGCGTTGTCCCCGACAAAGTGGTCTCTTCGCCCTTAGGCCGAGCCATGGACACAGCTCAGCTCGTTGCAACCGAACTCCTTGGCCCGGACGCAGCAGTTGAGTCCTGCGAAGGCATCATCGAGCGCTGCTACGGCACCTTCGAAGAAGGCCCCCACGATGCCCTTCCCACCGACGTCTGGGATCCGGGCGAGGATCTGGTCCCCTTCGGAGGAGAAGGAAGCCAGGCGCTGCAAGCGCGCATGGTAGACACCCTCACCAATCTCATGGGCTCCGAGGGCATAGAAACCCTCCTAGCAGTAAGCCACGGCAGCGCCAGCCGCCAATTCATTAAGGCTGCAGCCCCAGAGGGCTTCGAGCTCCCAACAAAACTCCCCAACTGCGCCATCATGATCTTCGATTTTGACGAGGAAGATTTGCAAGGAGAGAGCGACGGGTCCCAATGCAAGTTCACTCTCCAGCAAATAGTGGACCCTCAACAAAGTCATTAGCCTGAACGAGCAGAGTTAAGCAGACATCAACGTGTCGTCTCCCGAGCACGGCGGAGGGCCGGAGAAATATATTAAGGTCATCGCGAGTTCCGCACGCAAAGAAGGCCACTTAATGTGGCCTTCGTCTTGCGC
>CABQMC010000289.1 GCA_902465115.1 uncultured Collinsella sp. | reverse complement strand
GCCGCGCGGCAAGGAGATATATTGCCAGACCGGAGGGGCCCCGGGGGCGGGAATCTGGGCGTACACATTTCCTACACAATGTAAGATCTGACTAACGTTTGCCAGCCGTTACCTACCGCTCGCCGAGCATCTCTTTATATAAGGCAGCCTCATGGTTAAAGCGGATACGTTCCCCTAGCTAAAGCACAGCCAGCATCGAGCAACTCGTCACGTTCTTCCACCGAGAACCCCTCGGCGTAGACGCGCACCACTGGTTCGGTCCCGCTAGGACGGACCAGCAGCCACGTGTCATCCTCGAATGCCAAACGCAAGCCATCCATATGACTAACGTTTTGCGGCACCTTGCCACAAATCGACTTGGGGTTTACGCCCGGCAGCAGGGTTCGTAACGTTTCGGCATCTTCGGCCTCAAGGCGCAAATCGCGTCGACCGTAACTCGTCTTACCAAAACTGTCCTCGAGTTGGTCGACCAGAACGCCCAAAGGCGCGCCCGTCTTTGCCATAAGCTCACACAGAATCAGACAGGCGAGGATTCCATCGCGCTCGGGCATATGCGCGGCGATGCCGATACCACCGGCTTCTTCGCCGCCCATGAGGACGCCGCCCTTCTTCATCTCCGCCGCTATATATTTGAAACCAACTGGTTTGACGGTCACGCGGCAGCCAAGCGCCTCGGCAATGCGACGCACGAGCGTCGAGCATGAAAGATTGACGACGACGCGCCCCTCCAAATTACGAAATTGAACCAAGTCGCCCAAAACGAGCGCCATGATCTGATGCGGATGTATATATCTGCCGCGCTCGTCAACCGCGCCGATGCGGTCGGCGTCGCCGTCGGTCACCAGGCCAGCGCAAGCTCCGTCCTCGATAACCGTGCGCTCGCAAGCGTCCACCCACGGCTCAACGGGGTCGGGGCAGATATCTTCTTGGTCAGACGCCTGCCCGGCGTGAATCTCGTGCGCCTCGACGCCAAGCTCGCGCAGCAAGTCGGCTAGATAGCCCTGGGCTGCACCGCCCATGGGATCGATAACCACGCGCAGGTGCGCGGCGCGAATGGCTTCGGCATCGACAAACGATGCCACCGCCTGCATATAGTCAGGAATGATATCCGCGGTGCGATATTGCCCCTCGATCCCCATTGGCTCGGGAGCCATAGTCTCTTCGAGCTCTTCGATGACATCCTGGTTGGCGGTCGAGCCGTCACCCATGCGAATCTTGAGGCACAGATAGCCCTGCGGATGATGGGACCCCGTCACCATGAGCGCGCCGCACGCTTCACCGTCATAAGCCGCCGCCCACGTAAGGGCAGGGGTCGGGACAGGTCGCGAAGCGAGCACGGCGTCTAGCCCGTGCGCTGCTAGCACACCCGCCGCAAGCTCAGCGAACTCGCGCGCCAGGGACCGGGTGTCGAACCCTATATATACCGTTTTGCCCGGATTGGTCTTTTGCCACAACTCGCCGACGGCATCGGCGATACGGGCAACGTTATCGGCAGTGAAGTCCTCATCGACGCGAGCGCGCCAACCGTCAGTTCCAAAATGAATTATCGCGCACACGCGCAGACACCTCACAGTGTTTGGATCATGGTACGCATGGGGTATACCCGCAACATGCACTCGGCAACCTGCCGGCACCAGCATTCACCATTTGGGCAAATGCTGCCGAGGACATGCAAGCAATCAGAACCACCCTTAAAAAGGGTGGTTTGCTCTTAGGGTATAACCCACGGGCCCCGGGCTCGCGTCTAAAGGCGCGGGCCCGGACTTCGTCCAGGCCTAGTGCATCTTGACCCGTGGCGCGCCGGTCGAACCGGCAGCATCACCCCCTCTTGAAGGGGTCCTCGTACTCCTTCACGCTCAGCTTGTCCAGCGCGATGTCGCGGGACTCCTGCTCCCTGATGTACTTGGCGATCGTCGCCTCGTTAAGGCCGACGGTGGACACGTAGTAGCCCTCCGCCCAGAACTTCCTGTTGCCGAACTTGTACTTGAGGTTGGCGTGCCTGTCGAATATCATCAGCGAGCTCTTCCCCTTCAGGTAGCCCATGACGCTCGCGACGCTGTACTTCGGCGGGATCGCCAGCAGCACGTGCACGTGGTCGGGCATCAGGTGCCCCTCGATTATCTCGATCCCCTTGTACTCGCACAGCTTCCTGAGGATCTCCCCTATGTCGCTCCTGATTTGGTTGTAGATCACTTTGCGCCTATACTTCGGCGTGAACACGATGTGGTACTTGCACATCCACTTCGTGTGGGAAAGGCTGTAGGCCTTCTGGGCCATGGCGACCACCCCTTCGACTCGAATTCTTGACGGCCTGAACAATCGTCAATATCGGTCGGAGGGGTGGCTTTGTAAAGCCGTTCGTCTCCACCCGCGTAGCGGGTGGTTTAAA
>CABQMC010000288.1 GCA_902465115.1 uncultured Collinsella sp. | reverse complement strand
GGGTCAGCCCGTGGGAGGCCAGGGCGCCGCTGACCGGTGGACGGCACCGAGCCGTACGCTTGAACTGAGAAGGGGGAGGCCTCGCGGCCTCCCCCTTTTTGCGTTTACGGGCTTTTGTCTCACATAGTAGCTGTGTTTTATAACCCTCGTTTGTCGCATCTTCTGCGAACGGGCTACAATAACTTAGTCTGTGCGATATGGAGGTGAACATGGCTGAAGCTGGTATCGGCGTTGATATCGTCGAGATTTCCCGCATGAAATCAATTCTTGAAAAGACGCCGTCGTTTGCTCGGCGTGTGTTTACCGAAGAAGAGCGTGCGTATTGCGATGCATCATCGCGTCCCGCTGCTCACTATGCGAGCCGCTTTGCTTCGCGCGAGGCGGTGCTTAAAGCTCTTGGCACGGGTTTTAGTCAAGGCGTGGGCCGCAAGGATGTTTCGGTAACGCGTGATAAACTCGGCAAACCGAAGGCACTGCTTTCGGGCCGTGCACTCGAGATCGCTCAAGAGCTGGGTGTTGTTGAGGTTGCTCTTTCCATTACGCTTACAGGAGATTTAGCCGTTGCGAATGCTATCGCGATTACCGAGGATGCTCGGCCTAAGCCAAAAGATGAAAAGGTGAGCACCAAGAAACGCGTAGCGCAGACATTTAAAGAGGCTCGCTCTGTTTTAGATGAGCTTGAGCAGCTGCAGAATTCAGCATTGACGGAGCACCTGGGCGATGCTTCGCAAGATACGCTAGGAGCATAGATGAAACCGGTTTTGAGTACCGAAGAAGTCGTTCGTCTCGAGGATATCATTGAACGCGAAGGGACTTCGAAGGCCGAGCTTATGGAGCTAGCGGGTGAGTTTGCCGCCAACGAGGTCTTGAAGCTCAATCCCGATCGGGTTCTCGTTCTGGTCGGTTTTGGTAATAATGGCGGCGACGGTTGGGTTGCCGCCGATATCCTGAGCCATAAGGGTGTGGACGTGGATATCGTTTCTCCGGTTGAACCGGATGAGATTCCTGCTGCTCTGGCACGTCATGTTGCTCGTCGTACTGCCGGCCGCGATGTGCACGTTTGCGTCGGCCCTTCGCGTGACGAACTCGAGGTTTTGATCGATAAGGCCGATGTTGTTGTCGATGCCATTTTTGGTACCGGTTTTCACGGGAATCTGCGTGCGCCGTTCTCCATCTGGATTCCTACGGTCAATGAATGCGCCGATTGTGTCGTATCCATTGATGTCCCCTCGGGCCTGAATGCCGAGACGGGCGTTGTTGATGACGACTGCATTCGTGCCGAGCATACGGTGACGATGATTGCGCCCAAGATTGGTCTGTATAGCGCTGATGGCCCTGAGTATGCTGGCGATTTGATCTGCGGCAATCTTTATGATCGTCTTGACGAGGTCATCGATGATGTCGACCACGCCGCCGAGATTGTCGAGCCCGGTGACTTAGTTGATTACTTTGCCCCACTGCCTACGAATATCGATAAGTATTCCCGTGGCTCTGTGCTTATTGTCGCCGGATCTGCGCAATATCCTGGTGCTGCCATTATGGCGGCTAAGTCTGCAGCTCGCGCGGGTGCTGGTTACGTGGCAGTCGCGGCTCCTGACGCCTGCGCCAATCTTATTCGCATGGCACTTCCTTCGATTCCCGTCTTTGCTATTCCGTCTGATTCCCGCGGCTCCTTTGGCGCCGCTGCGCGCATGACTGTGTGCGAGATTGCAAAGAAGTACAGCTGTGTACTGTGCGGTCCCGGTATGACGACATCTGCCGGCGCTATGCAGGTGGTTTCGGGCTTGCTCGAGCTTGATGTGCCGCTTATTTTGGACGCCGATGCACTCAACTGCCTTGCTAAGATTGCCATTGACGGTATTGATAGTAATCCCGAGATGTATCGTCGCGAGCAGCCGTTGGTTATGACGCCGCACTATCGTGAGCTTTCGCGTCTGGTTGCCGGTGACGAGGTGAACGACCTTGGTACCGCGATTGCGGCCGCGCAGAAGGTTGTCTGGGCTGCAGGCTCCGACAATCTGGTGGTCATTGCCAAGGGGCCGACGACGGCTATCTGTGGCGTTGAGCGTGTGCTGCTGCCGCTCTCGGGTCCGGCTTCTCTGGCAACTGCCGGTTCGGGTGATGTTCTCGCGGGTATTTTGGCCGGCACGCTTGCCACCATGCGCGACGAGATGGATCGTTGGGAGTTGCTGTATTCGTACGCCGTCGCACTTCACAGCTACGCCGGTTTTGCCGCGGCGACGGAGTATGGTGAGAAGAGCGTTATCGCGACCGATCTTATCGACTTAATCGGTCCTGCCATGGAGCTGGCGGCAAAGGATGCGCTCGAAGATCTGGGAATCATGGACGAAGGGTCGGATGACTAATCATGAATAAAGCCGATTTGACGCGCTGGTCCTGGGTCGAGATCGACCGCGGGGCG
>CABQMC010000287.1 GCA_902465115.1 uncultured Collinsella sp. | reverse complement strand
AGCCCCGCCGCCGATTAACAGGACGTCATAGAAGGCGCTCGTGTTCACTTAGGCCTCGTCGGTCTCGTGCGGGGTAATGGCCTCGACGGCAGAGACTGCCTTGGGCAACATGCCATCGGGCAGCGCGGTCTCGACCTCGCCCTTATCGCAGGCCTCGGCGAGTGACGGATTGATGGGAAGCGTGCCCAAGATGTCGAGGTTATAGCGCTCTGCGACCTCGGGGAGCTTGCTCTTGCCAAAGACCTCGATCTTCTTGCCGCAGTCGGGGCACTCAATATAGCTCATGTTTTCGACGATGCCCAGAATGGGGACGTTCATCTTCTCGGCCATGTTGACCGCCTTGGCGACGATCATCGAGACCAGATCCTGCGGGCTCGTGACGATGACGATGCCGTCGACGGGCAGTGACTGGAAGACGGTGAGAGCGACGTCGCCTGTTCCCGGAGGCATGTCGACCAGCAGGTAGTCGATGGGGCCCCATGAGGTCTCGCTCCAGAACTGCCTAATGGCGCCTGCGATGACCGGACCGCGCCAAAGGACGGGGTCGGTCTCGTTTTGGAGCAGAAGGTTGGAGCTCATCACCTTGACGCCGTGCTCGGAGATTTCGGGCAGCATGAGGTTGCCAAGGGCATGGACGTGGCGTCCGCTCATACCGAACATCTTGGGGATAGAGGGACCGGTGATGTCGGCATCGAGGACGCCGACCTTGTGGCCGTGACGGGCAAGCTCGGTGGCGATGGCACCGGTGACAAACGACTTGCCGACACCGCCCTTGCCGGAAAGTACGGCGATGACGCGTTTGACCTCGGACAGCGTGTTCTCCTCAAATTGCGACGGCGACGTTTGTCCGCCGACAGCCTGTGCGTGCTCGCAACCCATGTATGACTCCTTTGTATATGTTGGGGCTGGGGCCCCGTGATGTGACACGAGCGTCATTGTACCCTCGTTTGCGAGCGGGAGTCATTTGCGATGCATTTGGGCCGAGCGTGCTTGCAATACGATGGGTCCAAGCGAATGGGCGGGCTTACTGAACTTTGCTGGCGAACTCGAGATATTGCATGCGCTGCAGCTTGTCGATCGTCGAGGCGTATGGGCTGTCTTCAGATTCCAAGTCGTAGCGCAGCCCGTCGGCACCAAGGTAGCCGGCGACATTGATGGTGGGCACATCTGACCTTGTTGCAAGCAGAGCCTTTTGATAGTCGGTGAGCGGGGCGCCGATCTTATTAAGGGTAATGGCTGCAATCTCGTTTGCCCCGACGGTGTCGTAGACGTTGAGCTCGGTATTGCCGGCGATTTCATAGTTAGCCCAGACAAAATATGTCGACTGATAGATACGGAAAGCGTGGCTTGCCGTATCTTCCTGAGGGTACAGCTCGTCGTTGAGAGTCGTTGCGGCGCTCGGCTGATGGTCGCCAAAAAAGACAAGGACAACCGGTCTGCCGATATTGCGGAGCTCGTTGATAAAGTACTCGAGGTCCCGGTCGGATGCGTTGATGCAGGTGAGATAGGTGTTGAGCGCGCTATTGGCGCCCTCGCTGGCTCCCTCGACCCAATAGTTTGTCAGCTCTTCGGCGGGAACGGTGCCGACATCGTATCCGCCATGGTTTTGCATCGTGACATCGAAGATGAACTGCGGAGCGTCGTCGGTCCTCAGCAGGTCGAGTATCTTGTCATAGGTGGCGTAGTCGCATACGCCGGCATGGTAACAGGGCGCACCTTCGAAATCGCCGATCGAAAGAAAGTCTCCAAAGCCCAGCTGCTGATAGATTTTATCTCGATGGTAGTTGACGGGGTTTTGCGGGTGCATAGCGGTAGCGGTATACCCAAGCTCCTTAAGGTCCTTTGCCAGACTGTTGACACCATTCATCTGATATAGCTGATAGGGGATTTTGCCTAATCCGACAAAGGCCGTTGTCGCTCCGGTCAAAAATTCGAATTCGGAGTTCGCCGTTCCGCCACCGGCGACCGAAGCGAGCATGGTGCCGCGAACAAGTGTGTCGGGAAGCGAGTTGTAGAATGCGGGGCCGGTGTACCCGGCCGCCTGGAGCTGCTCAAAGCACGAAAGGTCGCTAAAACTCTCGTTCATGACGGCAACAATCGTCGGCTTGATTTCATTGAACTGGGCAACGGCCGCCGCGCGCTGCTCGCTCGAGCCATACGTGCTGTCGTAGGTGGCGGAGAGCTCCTGCTCGATGCTCTGCGCCTCATCGGGCGTATAGTCTTCGGGCTTCTCAATGGGCAACTCGTTGACCATTTCGGTGAACGAAGTGATAAAACCCTGAGACGCATACGTGGTGATGGGCTGCCAACGGTCAAATCCAAAATTCAGCGCCTGCTCCAAGTCGATGCTGGAAAAGCCCGAGAGCCCCACAACGGTCACTAGCAGAAAAGCGCAGAGGTTAGCGGCGATTGCGGGGAAGACATGGGTGGGCGTAC
>CABQMC010000286.1 GCA_902465115.1 uncultured Collinsella sp. | reverse complement strand
TAGCAAAAAGGCCCCCGCAAAGCGGAGGCCTTAGGCAAGGCTATGTCGAGCTGCAGGATTCGCGCTACTCGCAGAGCGAAAGGGCGGCCTCGTCGGCAACGACAACGCAGTTAGTGTGCAGCTGCAGGATCGAAGCCGGGCACTCGGGCGTAACCGGACCATAGCACATGTCATGCACGGCCTGAGCCTTGGCCTCGCCATTGGCGACGACCAGGATCATGCGGGCATACATGATGGTCTGGGTACCCATGGTGTAGGCCTGACGGGGAACATCGTCGATGCTGTCGAACAGGCGGCTGTTGGCCTGAATGGTGCTCTCGGTGAGGTCGACGCAGTGCGTGCCCTTGGAGAAGTGGTCATCGGGCTCGTTGAAGCCAATGTGGCCGTTGTTGCCAATGCCGAGCAGCTGCAGATCCGGGTAACCGGCCTCGGCGACAATCTTGTCGTACTCAGAGCAGGCAGCGGCGGCGTCGGGGTTGGAACCGTCGGGCACATGCGTGTTGTTCAGGTCGATGTTGATGTGATCGAAGAAGTTCTCACGCATGAAGTAGTGATAGCTCTGGGGATCGTCGTGCGAAAGGCCGCGATACTCGTCCAGGTTGTAGGTGCTGACCTCGGCAAAGTCGACGTCGCCCTTCTTGTACCAAGCAGCGAGCTGCTTGTAGGCACCGATCGGGGTGGAGCCGGTGGCAAGACCCAGCACACAGTCGGGCTTGAGGATAACCTGGGCCGAGATGATATTAGCGGCCTTGCGGCTCATATCCTCGTAGTCTTTAGCTTTAATGATCTTCATTACGCGTCCTTTCTCGTACAAGAGAGGCAAGGCTCCCTTACAAGCACTTGCCCGCGGCCCGCGTCGGCCGCAACCAACGTGTGCGGCCACCAGGGCGAGGTCGCGTAATGTATGTGTCTCGTGTCTAGCCGCGTCGAGGCCCCTGCCCGTCCACGGTGACCCAAAGCCTTTTAGCTTCGGACAAATCCCATCTTGCCACTGAGGGCGTCCTCTTTCAAGGGCGCCCTCCGTAAACGTGTTTGAATTGTAGACTAATGGCCACGTGCACTTGCTAGCGCTCGCGAGCAACGATGAGCTGGTCCATCTCTTCGACATGCACGCCAACGGAGCCCTTGATGCTAGAGAACTCAACGGAGTTGCACACCAAGATGGGAACCGTCACATCGTAGCCTTCGGCAGCAATTGCCTCGCGATCGAACTCAATGAGTACATCGCCCTTATGGACGATGTCACCCACTTGCGCATGTACGGTAAAGTGCTTGCCCTCGAGCTGAACAGTGTCCAGGCCAACGTGGATGAGCACGTCCAAGCCATCGACCGTGTTAAGCGCTACGGCGTGTCCCGTGGGAAAAATGGCCTCGACCTTGGCATCAGCCGGCGCGATCACGCGCGTACCCGTAGGCTGAATGGCAACGCCCTGGCCCAAAAGGCCGGTGGCAAACGTCTGGTCGTTTACCTCAGAGAGCGGAATGACGTCGCCCGAGATGGGAGCATCCAGCGTAAGGACTCGACCACGCATACCAAAAGACCTTAGGACTTTAGTGAACATGCTCCCCCTCGGACATACCGATCAATCAAAATAACCTTAACAGTTTACCACTTGGCATCCGTTTTTGACCATTAGGGAAGTTCGCGCTTGACAACCTCGACGATGTCGTCGACAACGCGCTGGGTCAGCTCGTGCGTCTCGGCCTCGGCCATCACGCGGACCAGCGGCTCGGTACCGCTCGGGCGCACCAGAATGCGGCCGCGGCCGTCAAGCTCCTTCTCGGCAGCAGCGACGGCATCCCAGATGGGCTGGCAATCGTCCAGACCAGCCTTGTTGTCGGAATGCACGTTGACGAGCACCTGCGGGTACTTCTTCATGATGCCGGCAAGATCGGTGAGGGTACGACCGGTGCGCTTGAGCACGGCTAGCAGCTGCAGAGCCGTCACCAGGCCGTCACCGGTGGTGTTGTGCTCCAGGAAGATGATGTGGCCGGACTGCTCGCCGCCGATAACGGCGCCGTCCGCGAGCATGCGCTCCAGAACGTAGCGGTCGCCCACGGCGGTCTGAACCATCTCGAAGCCCTGCTCCTTCATAGCGATGGAGAAGCCCAGGTTGCACATGACGGTCGAGACGATCTCGGAGTTGGCGAGCTTGCCGCGAGCGGCGAGGTCAGAACCGCAGATAGCCAGGATGTAGTCACCATCGATCTCATTGCCCTCGCTGTCCACGAACAGTACGCGGTCGGCGTCGCCGTCGTGGGCCAGGCCGATGTCAGCATGGGTGCGCAGCACGAGCTCGCGCAGGGGCTCAAGGTGCGTAGAGCCGCACTCAACGTTAATGTCGGTGCCGCAGTAATCGGTGTTGATAGCGTGCACCGTGGCGCCCAGGCGCTGCAGCGCGGCGGGCGTAGTCTGGCAGGAAGCGCCATGGCCGC
>CABQMC010000285.1 GCA_902465115.1 uncultured Collinsella sp. | reverse complement strand
AGCCCGTCATGATGGGCACCCACGCGTGATACTGCGTCTCGCGGTGCCACGGCATACTCATGGCGTCGGTATCCTCATGCTCGTTCGTGCGGATATGACGCTTGCCATCCATAAACGCCTCGGCGATAAGCTCAGCCACGTGAGCAATGGAATGGGTACCAAAAATGACGTTGACGTTATCGACGTTAGTGAGCAAGCCCTCGCCATCGCGCTGGGCGATGCAGCCGCCCACGGCGACCACGCGCTTACCCGAAGGCGAAGGAGGAAGACTCTTGCAGGAATTGCACTGACCATACAGGCGCGTATCGGCAGCCTCGCGTACACAGCACGTCATGAACACGACAATATCGGCATGCTCGGGATCGAGCGCCATAAGACAGCCAAACGAATCGAGCAGGCCACTCACGCGCTCAGAGTCGTGCTGGTTCATCTGGCAGCCGAATGTGCGGATAAAGTAGGTTTTACCGGCAAGAATATCGCGTACGGAACGCTGGTCCATGAGCTTACATCCTAACGATGGTATCGACGGGGCGCATAGGTGCAACAAGCGTGCAGATGGCTTGCTTACGCAACAGGCTTAACGTCGTCCATGACGACGTTATCCATAGCAGCCCGATTAATCTGGTGAACGTAGATAGAGAGACGAATTGCCGTGCGCGACTCTCCGTTAATGAGAATATCGGAGAACACCGGCGCGCAGGAGACATCGAAGCCAGTCGGAATCAGAAAGCCGCGCGCAATGGCGACGGCCTTGATAGCCTGGTTGACGGCACCGGCACCGACGCATTGAATGTTGACGGGGACGCCATCTTTGACCATGCCGGCAATGGCGCCGGCAACGGACGCGGGCGATGATTTGCTTGATACCTTCAGGCAATCCATGAAGAAACTCCTGCGTTTAAAAGTACGTTTTAACTGCAATAACTGTATCGTACCGAGCGGACTCGGTAAAGATGCTATTCCTCTTTGGCAAGATCGAACGTCACGGTGATGCGATCACGCGAAACGCGAATCTTAGGGTCGCCGCACAGATTGAGGTAATACCGGGCGGCGAGGTCGTTAAAGTCACGCTCGATCGCACGCGAAAACTGCGCCATATCATCCTTGGCGATGCGAAGACCTCGACGGTCCTTGGCAAGATCGACGGGTGCCGGCGCATGCGAGGTGGAATCGCGCTCGCGCAGCAGACGCGCGGTCACGCCGCGAACGGGCTTTATCTGTCCCGACAGAATACGGTGGGCAGTGCGCTCGGACATCTCGAGACCCAGCCCGGAGCAGATCCGGATAAAGTCCTCGGCATCAGAGGCAAGGCCCAAACGATCGATAACCGGAAGTTCGCACTCGTCATCGATAAAGAGCAGGCGCGACGTATCGAGACGGCTCGAAGCCTGAGCGTACAGGGTCGCAGCAATCTCAGACGGAGAGCCCAGATACACATCGCAGCAACGCAGCTCCTCAAGAGCAAACTCACAAGCAGCGCGAATAATATTATGGGGTCCACGGGCGCACACATAGCGACCGCCTTCGTCTTTAACGGCCTGAGGCCAGCTCGACTGGTCGGCACGCTCACCCAAGCGATCGGTAGCAACGCACACCTTAAATGCGGAACCCAAATCGACGCCCGATGTAACAACGCGTGCCTCATCCGTGTTCTGCTTGATAGAGAACAGCGCCATGCCACGACCGTGAACACCCCAACGGTCCATTTTCATGCTCTCGAGCTTGGAGGTAACACGGGCATCGAAGATACGCTCCTGCATATCCTGCGGCACACCCGAACCGTTATCCAGGAAGAGGAGGGTGCGAACACCCTCCTCCTTGGTCGTGGCAAGATAGACCTTATCGGCTCCGGCATCGCGAGCGTTGCGCAGCATCTCGATGACAATGTCTTCTACATGCTGAATGTCGTGTTTGGCTTGACGGCGCTCGGCCTCCGAAACGCGGAGGCGGACATACCCCTCGCCAAGGTTTTCCTCGACGCGAAGGTTGCCCTCCCCCGACATCGACGCGATAAATGAGATGAGCTCGTTCGCGTCGTTCATATTATTTAGCGATATCGACGGCGCGGCTCTCGCGGATCACGACAACGCGCACCTGACCGGGATACTCCATCTCTTCCTCGATCTGATGGGCGATATCGTGCGCAAGCACCGTGGACTGGGCATCGGAGATCTTGTCCGGCTGAACCATGACATGAACCTCGCGACCGGCCTGCATGGCATAGGTACGCTCGACGCCGTCGTGAGAGTTAGCGATCTCCTCGAGCTTCTCAAGGCGCTTAATGTAGTTCTCGGCCGACTCACGGCGGGCGCCGGGACGAGAAGCGGAGACAGCATCGGCAGCCTGAACCAGAACGTCGAGCACCGTGTTGGGGTCGACATCGGCATGATGGGCCTCGATCGCGTGGACGATGACGGGCTTCTCGCCATAACGGCGGGCAAGCTCGGCGCC
>CABQMC010000284.1 GCA_902465115.1 uncultured Collinsella sp. | reverse complement strand
TTGCGCCGCGCTATCGAGACGCTCCTGCGCCGCCCGATCGACCTGACGTGTGCGGGGCGTACCGATGCCGGCGTGCATGCGGTGGCACAGTTCATCAGCGTGCCCGTAACGGACGCTGAGTTGGCTTTGACGCGCCGTAGGTGGCTGAGGGCTATGGATGCCCTCCTGCCCAAAGATATCGCCATAAACGAGGTCTACAAGGCCCGTAAAGGCTTTTCTGCACGCTTTGATGCGCGTTCCCGTACGTATACGTACCGTATTGCCGATCGCGACGCGCGCCCTGTGCTTTCGCGCGGTGCGGTGTGGTGGCATCGCTACCCATTGGATGTTGAGGCGATGTCTGCGGCCTGTCCCGCGCTGCTGGGCGAGCAGGACTTCAAGAGCTTTTGCAAGGTGGCGTCTGCTGTGGGCAAGCCCACGCACCGCTGCGTGATGCGTGCCGAGTTTGGCCATGAGGTTGCGTTTGGCGAGGACATCCTGACGTTTACCATCGAGGGCAATGCGTTCCTGCATTCGATGGTCCGCACGATCGTGGGCACGCTTGTCGAGATTGGCATGCATCGCCGTGAACCCGAGTGGATGCGCGAGGTCATCGATGCTTGCGACCGTACCGCTGCGGGCCCCACGGCTCCTGCCTGCGGCCTTACGTTTATGGGCGTGGATTACGATCCCGCCGAGCTTGTCGTGCTCGACTAGGGGGAGGGCTCGACGCGTCGTGCGTCGACACCCGTCATCTGTGGGCTGCGCGTGTGCAACATCTGTTCTTGGCGTGCAATACAACCGGTGTCTCATTGCTTTTATTGCTGTCGAGAGGACGGATAACTTGGTTCGACGTGGCTCGCATCCGCGACTTTCGGTGATCCTTGTGGTAGAAGGTTCGCCCAGCTATGCGATGCGTGCGCTCGAGAGTATCCAGAACCAAGACCTCTACGATTTGCAGATTGTCGTTGTCTGCCGCGATGCTGCGCCCGGTGTGCGCCATTCGCTTCAAGTTGCTGCCGACAGGGACATTCATATTGATTTGATTGACGTCGAGGACGCGAAGCGCGGTGCTTGTCTTCGTGCCGGTTTTGCTGCCTCGCGCGGCTCTCAAATCATCGCTATGAACGCCGATGAGTGGTTTGCTCCGCAGTCCCTTCCCAAGATGGTCGATATCGCGTGCGATACTGCGGCAGACATAGTGTTTCCCACGGTGTCGCTCGACCGCTATGATGCACATCGAGAGCGCCATTCGCGCGTCTTGGATGCTACTCATTTTTCCATTGATAGCAAATCTTCGATGGTGACCGGGCTGCCCCAGTTGATTTTAGGCGGCTTGGTTGCTCAAGTCTCTGGCGTGATGTATAGCCGTCCGCTGTTTGAGGCATGCCTGTCGCACGGCAAGGCGTACCGTACGGTTGAGTTTATGGCATATGCGCTCTCGCAGGCACGATGCGTGTCCGGCTGCGGCGATGCTTGTTTCCACGCGGCGGCACCTAAGCTTACAGATGCCTTTGATCCCACCATGTATGCTAAGGTATCCGATGACACCCGAGCGCTCGACGAGCTTGCGGACTCACTCTCGGAGGCAGATAGCGGTGGTCGGCTCAAGCTGGCAAGCCAAAAGTTCTACTTTGCCGGACTGGTCGCCTGCATCGAGAATTTGTGTCTGAGCCCGCATGGGGTGTCGTCAATCGAGCGTTCCGCCCGCATGCGTGATATGCTCGAGGCGCCTCGAACCCGTCAGATGGTCGCCGCGCTCAAGGACAACCATCGGGGGCTCGGTCTGTTGTTTGGGCCGATCGCCAGCGCCAAGCCCGCGCGCTGCGTGATGTGTACGCATCTGGCAGCTTTTCTTAACCGGACGGGCGCAAAAACCGCCTAAACGGCTCATCTCGAAACAAATTTGCATAGAATTGTTTCGAAATGCGTTCTTATACACAAAAGCCTTCAAATAGCGTTAAACTATTCAATCACTGATTGATTGTCTCCGCCATCTTTTGGAGTGAGGGTTTGTATGGCTAAAAAACGCAATGGGCGCCAGGATGCCATTAGAGATATTGTGCGCAATAAGGACGTCCGCACGCAGCGCGTGCTGGTCGATGAGCTCCGTGCTATGGGTTTTGATTGCACGCAGGCGACTGTCTCTCGTGATATTGCCGACATGGGGCTGCGTAAGCTCCCTGAGGGCATCTATGTTCTGGCAGAGGACCTGCACCTGCAGCGTATGGTTTCCGAGCTCGTAACGGGCGTTCTGCGCACCGATAATCTGGTTATGATCAAGGCTCAGCCTGGCACGGCTTCCGGCATCGCCGCCGCCGTTGATGCGGCAGAGCTGCCCGATGTGCTTGGCTCGCTTGCCGGCAACGATACGATTTTGGTTATTGCCCAGACGGCCGAGGACGGCGAGCGTCTCGAGGCGCTGATCAATAAGCTGAGCAATTCTCGCAAGTAGGCGTGCGGGAATTGCTCAGCTTATTGAT
>CABQMC010000283.1 GCA_902465115.1 uncultured Collinsella sp. | reverse complement strand
ACAGCATGCGGTCCCTCAACGTCGTGGTCGATGGCCTTACCCAGGTCGTGCAGAAGACCGGCGCGCTTGGCGGTCACAACATCCAGACCAAGCTCAGAGGCCATCACGCCGCAAAGGTCGGAAACCTCAAGCGAGTGCTGCAGCACGTTCTGACCAAACGAGGTGCGGTAGCGCAATGCGCCCAGGGTCTTGACGATCTCGGGATGCAGGTCGTGGATACCGGTATCGAAGGCGGCCTGCTCGCCAGCCTCGCGTACACGCTGCTGAACCAAGTCGGCGGCCTTGTGATACATCTCCTCGATGCGGGCGGGGTGAATGCGGCCGTCGGCAATAAGGTTCTCGAGCGCCACGCGGGCAGTCTCACGACGGACCGGATCGAAGCTCGAAAGCACGACGGTCTCGGGGGTGTCGTCAATCACGAGGTTGACGCCGGACACCTGCTCAAAGGTGCGGATGTTGCGACCCTCGCGACCGATGATGCGACCCTTGAGGTCATCGGAGGGAATATGAACGGAAGTAACGGTGACCTCGGCGGTATGGTCGGCGGCGCAACGCTGAATCGCCAGGGAGAGAATCTCCTGGGCGGTCTTGTGGCACTCGGCGCGGACCTGCTGCTCGGACTCACGGATGATGGTGGCCGCCTCGTGAGTAACCTCGCCGCGGACCTTGTCGAGCAGCTCCTTGTGAGCGTCCTCGCGCGTAAGGTCGGCAATACGCTCGAGCTCGGAGGTCTGCTTGGCGCAGAGCTCCTCAAGCTCGCGAGAGCGCTTCTCGACCTGACCGGCCTGGCTGGACAGCTGATGCTCGCGTTTATCGAGCGCATCGTTGCGACGATCGAGCGATTCCTCGCGCTGCATCACGCGGTTTTCGAGCGTGCGAATCTCGCTCTTACGCTGCTTGTCCTCGGCCTCGGCGGCCTGCTTGTTCTTGATGATCTCTTCCTTAGCCTCGAGCAGAGCCTCTTTTTTGAGAGTCTCGGCCTGACGCTTTGCATCACCGATCAAGGACTCTGCCTGCGCGTGTGCCGACTGAATCTTTTCATCGGCCTCGTGAAGACTACCCTGCTTGGCGGTGCGCATGTAGGCAATGGCGGCGATGGCACCCAAAACGAGGCCAACGAGCGCTGCAATGATAGGCATGCTCACTCCTTTTTATGGATTCGTTACACAGCAAAGCGAACCGTCCTTACGAACGGCTCGCGACATTTGAGTAATATGGGCGCAGCTTATGCGGGTCGGATACAGATAAACATATAAACAAACTCATCACAGATGAGCACATATCACAAAGCAAATGACAGTGATTATCCTACGTTGAACCGCAACAACTGTCAAATAAACGCACCCAGCACGGCGCCAATCAAACGGTGAACGGCAGGGGCGTAACGGGTGAACGCTTACACGGTGCATTCCTCGCTTGAAGCATCGAGGCGCGCCTTAACGGCATCGGCGGCGATGTGATACGAGAAGCCCTTACCCATCAAAAATCTGACGAGCTTTTCAAATGCACGTACCTCGGGAACGCGACGTTTAGCGAGCAGGGCCGAAGCACGGGCCAAGTCGTCGTCCACGGCAAAATAAGCCTCGGGATACCCGGGGATGTCGTCAAGTACGACATGACGGCGTTTGAGCTCAACCTCGATCTTGCGCTGTCCCCAGCCGCGACGTTTGCGTTCTTCGATAAAGTACGAACAAAAGCGGTTCTCATCCAAAAAACGATACTCGGTCGCACGAGCAACGGCAAAATCGATCGCAGGCTGCTGAAAGCCATAGCGCGCCAACTTATCGCACACCTCGCCCGTGGCATGATCGCGGCGCGAAAGCATCTCAGTCACCATGGTGAGCGCACATTTACGTTCGATAAGCTGCACCGCCTCGCGAAAGTCATCCCAATCACAGGGAAGGTCGGGGCGGTTCTTAACGTACAGGCGCGCCACGCGCACGGGAATCCAAATGGAACGTTCAAAACCGCCCTCGAGATCGCAATCGATATGCGCGCAGGGCTTTTTAGACGCATAACCGCTCGAGAACGAGGAGGCCGCCTTCTTATCGGGAAAGACGACCGTGGCCTCGGTCACCGTATACGACATGTCGGCATCCGCTACTCGTCGTCATCGTCAAGCATCGCGGAGCCATCGATGGCGTACAGCTTATCAAACTCCTCGGGGGCAGGCTGGTCGGTCAACTCAACCTCGGAGGGAGCATCGTCGTCATACTCAAGGCCGCAGGCAAGGCGAACTTTGTGCTCGATCTCGTCGGCGCAATCGGGATGCTCGCGTAGGAACGTCTTGGCGGCCTCGCGACCGTTGCCGAGCTTATCCTCGCCATAGGCAAACCAGGACCCCATCTTTTTGCAGATGCCGCACTCGACGGCCATATCCAAAATCGAGCCCTCTTTGGAGATGCCGGTGCCATACATGATGTCAAACTCGGCCGAACGGAACGGAGCCGCCACCTTGTTCTTAACGACC